>NZ_JBSGCY010000014.1:0-77484 GCF_053602115.1 Nocardia sp. NPDC004582
GTCCGCACCTTCTTGGTGGCGTAGTCGCAGAAGGCGCGCGGCCAGATGTCGACAATCGTGTAGAACTCGCCGTCATGCGCCGGCACACCCATGGCCAGCCCGGGGGCGCGTCACTGAACGGCGGGGCGAGGGGAAGGTTCAAGCAGGACAACACGGTACAGCCGGGAAAGGCGTCCGCGCCGACGCCGAAGACCGCGAGCGCGATATCGGTGTCGAAGTAGGCGCGGTAGTCCACCCGCAGCGGCGTCTCCACGTACGGCCCCGGATCCGGCATCGGATGGTCGCGGAACCCGGACAGCAGGCGGCGGAAGAACTCGTGCGACGGCTCGTCGCCGTATTGCAGCAGGCCGCCGGGGCCTTGCCCGCTGTGCACGCCGAACACGCCGGTCCACACCACCATCAGGTCCAGGCCGGGCACGACGAAGACGTTCTGCAGGCCGAGGCCGGACATGGAATAGGTGTCGGCGGGCAGGAATTCGGGATTCTCCGCGCAGCCCGGACCGAGCCAGAACAGGTAGCCGTAGCAGCGGTTGGTGTTCGACGGCGTGACGGCCCGATCCAGGTAGGCCTCCGAGACGACGGCGCGGCCGTTCCAGTGTCCGTGCGCGGCGGCCAGCATGCCCAGCCGCGCCAGATCGGCGGGCGGGATGAACAGGTGCGCGTACCCGTAGGTGTGGCCGGAACGGTCTCGCGCCCAGTAGTAGTCGCCGCGCTCGATGCCCAAGGGGCCGAACAGTTCCCGTTGCGCGAAGTCCTGGAGCGGTTCGCCGGTGGCCAGTTCGATCACGTACGACAGCAGGTCGACATTGCGCTGGCTGTACTGGAAGGCGCTGCCCGGCGGGGTGTCGAAGGGCACGCCCAGCGCCTGGACCGCGCTGAACGGGTCGATGGGCACGACGCCGGTGATGCCCTCGGTGGCCGCGCCGACCCGCAGGCCCGAGGACTCCTGCAGCAGATTCTCCACGGTGATGGCGCGGTGTCCGGCATCGCCGACGCCCGGCGGGAGATAGGTGTCCAGGGTCGCGTCGATATCGAGTTGTCCACGGTCCCAGGCGATTCCGGCGAGCAGGGAGACGACGCTCTTGGTGACGCTCCAGACGTTCCACGGCACGGTGTCGGTCTCGGCGTTCGTGGGGCCGGCGCCGATCAGGCAGTTGTGCCGAAAGACCTGGACGTTCAAGCGGTTTCGGGTGGCCGCGAAGGCCAGGGCATCGGCCAGCGCGCCGGAGTCGACCCCGGTGTCCTCGGGTACGGCGCGCGCGAAGTCGCGCCCCGTGGGTTGCGCGCACCGCGCCGGATCGGTGGCGGCCGCGGCCGCTCCGCCCACGAGCACGCTGCCCGCCATCACCACCGTCGCCAACACGCCGGCCATCCCCCTGCGCATGCGCCGCATGAGGTTCAGGCTAACCCGGAAAGTTGAAGCCGACGCCCAACAAGCGCCTCTCGGCGAGTGGTCGCTCGTAGCGACAAAGGGTGCGGCCCGGGGCTGTTCCGACGCCGGCAGTGTGGGTCAACCGAGCGCCCGCCGGATCTATTCCAGCCCAGGCGGTGTGATCCGGGTGACGTCTTCGCCGTGGTGACCGGTGTCACCGGGAGCGTTTAGCATTCGGCGAGGAACAACCTGCACTTCTTTCTGGGGGAGCTTTGACCGACGATCCGGTGATCGCCAATCTGCTGACCGTGCTCGACGCCAATCCCGAGCTGCTGCCGGTGCGGATCAGTGTGATCGAACTGCTGGCCGCGCGCGGACGCTACGCGGAGGCGCTGTCGCAGTGCGCCACGGCGCTGGCCCAGGATCCGGTCAACGCGCAGGTGACGGCGCTGCTGCAACGCTGCACCGCGGCGCTGGCGGGGACCGAGGCCGGTGGCGCGACCGCGGTCACACCGGCTTCCGCGATGTCGTCCGCGGTGGAGCCCGCGGCGGCCGATTCCGGCTACGACTGGGCGGCCGCCGAGGAGCAGGTGGGTGACATCATTCAGCCCGCCTTCGTGAACGAGCGGTCCGAGCCGTACGCCGAGGGTGATGTCGGCCTGTTCGAGCGGCCGCAGCTGACCCTCGCCGACGTCGGTGGCATGGAGCATGTCAAGCAGCAGCTGGAGTTGTCGTTGCTGGGCCCGGTCCGAAATCCGGAACTGGCCAAGGCCTTCGGCACCAGCGCCCGCGGCGGCCTGCTGCTCTACGGCCCGCCCGGCTGCGGCAAGACGTTCGTGGCCTCGGCGGTGGCGGGGGAGCTGGGCGCGAACTTCTACGCCATCGAGATCGCCGACATCCTGAACTGGTACACCGGCCGCAGTGAGCACAACCTGAAGCAGGTCTTCCGCACCGCCCGCCGCAAGGCCCCCTGCGTCCTGTTCTTCGACGAGATCGACGCTCTCGGCCACAAGCGCAGCCACCTCTCCGGCTCCAGCTCCCTGCGCTCCACCGTCAATCAGCTGCTCACCGAGATGGATTCGATGACCAGCGACAACGAGGGCGTCTATGTCATCGGCGCCACCAACCACCCCTGGGACGTCGACGTGGCCCTGCGCCGCCCCGGCCGCTTCGACCGCATGGTCCTGGTCGCGCTTCCCGACCCGGAGGCCCGGGTCGCGATCCTGCGCCATCACCTGAAGGACCGCCCCGTCGAGGGCATCGACCTCAACGCCATCGCCGCCCGCACCGAGAACTACTCCGGCGCCGACCTGGCCCAAATCTGCAAATCCGCCACCCAACTCGCCATGGCCGACTCCATCCGCACCGGCGCCGTGCGCCCCGTCCGCATGGACGACATCGCCGTCGCACTGAACCAGACCCGCCCGAGCACGGGCGCCTGGTTCGAATCCGCCCGCAATGTCGTCGAATTCGCGAATAACGACGGCAGCTACGACGAGCTCGCCGCCTACATGCGGTTCCGGCACAACCGATGACGAGGAATGAGCCCCGGGTACGGCGTGCGCGCTGGTAGGCGGTAGATGAGCGAGAAGATCGAGAAGGCTCGGGTACTGGGGGAGCTCGGGCGGTACGAGGCCGCCCGGGAGTTGCTGGCCGAGGTGCTGGCGAGCGAGCCGGACAATGCGGATGCCTTGGCGGAGATGGCCGAGGCGAGCTATCAGCTCGACGAGTACGAGCGGGCCCTGGAGTATGTGGGGCGGGCGCTGCGGCTGACGCCGGACAGCGTGTACGTCTGGGAAGTGCGGGCGCTGACGGAGTTGCAGTGCGCGCGGGCGGCGAGCGGGGCGGTGGCCGCCGAGTGGTACGCCCGGGCGGTGGCGTCCGCGCGGCGGGGCGCGGAGCTGACCTCCGGTGCGGCCAACAGTTTCCGGATTCTGGCTGCGACACAGCGGGATACGGATCCGACCGCGGCGCTGGCGAATATCGACAGGGCGCTCGAACTGGAGCCCGACAACGCGCAGGCGCACCTGTTGCGCGGGGTGACGCTGCGGCTGCACCGACGGGGGCGGAAGGCCAGGGCGCGCGCCGAGGCGTCCTTCCGGGAGGCGCTGCGGCTGTCGCCCGAGCATCCCGAGGCGCTCTACCAGCTCGCGTTGCTCACCCTGCGGCGGGGCGAGAGGGAGAGGGGCGCAAGCGAATTGCGGCGCGTGGCGGCCCTGGATCCCAGCTACGGCGATGCGGTGCGTCCGCTGCTCGAACGGCTGGCTCGGCTGCCGGCCCCGGTCCGGCGGTCGAGTGCGCGTGGCGGGCGCTTCGGCCGGTGGGCCGCGATTTTCGCGGTGCTGATCGTGATTCGCCTGGGGATCGCCGCCCTGGGCGCGGACCACGATTCCGCGCCGGCCACGACCCACTACCCGCCGCCGCTCTACACCGCTCCGCCGACGCTCCCGTCGTACCTGCGGCAATACCCGCTCACCGTGGCCCCGATGCCCAGCCGGCTCGAGTACCCGCCCACCTACCTCCCGCCCCAGAACTTCCCGACCTATCGCCCGCCGGCTCCGCGCTGAGGCCCGGACTGTATACATCTTTGTTTACTCGCGACCCTGCGCTGTTTTCTTGACTAGTTCCAGAAAGCGGAGCAGGCTCGGGTTCATGACCAAGGCGACCACCACCAACTCCGGCGCCCCGGTGCCCAGCGACAACGAATCGCTCACCGCGGGCACCCAGGGCCCGATCCTGCTGCACGATCACTACCTGATCGAGAAGCTCGCGCACTTCAACCGGGAGCGCGTCCCGGAGCGCGTGGTGCACGCCAAGGGCGCGGGCGCGTTCGGCGAACTGGTGGTCACCGGCGACGTCAGCCGCTACACCAAAGCCGCGCTGTTCCAGCCGGGCACCCGCACCGAATCGCTGGTGCGCTTCTCCACCGTCGCCGGTGAGCAGGGCAGCCCCGACACCTGGCGCGATCCGCGCGGTTTCGCGGTGAAGTTCTACACCACCGAGGGCAACTACGACATCGTCGGCAACAACACCCCGGTGTTCTTCATCAAGGACCCGATCAAGTTCCCCGACTTCATCCACTCGCAGAAGCGCCTGCCCGGTTCCGGCCTGCGCGACGCGAACATGCAGTGGGACTTCTGGACCCTGCGTCCGGAGACCGCCCACCAGGTCACCTGGCTGATGGGCGATCGCGGCATCCCGGCCACCCTGCGTCACATGGACGGCTTCGGCTCGCACACCTACCAGTGGATCAACGAAGCGGGCGAACGCTTCTGGGTGAAGTACCACTTCAAGACCGACCAGGGCATCAAGACCCTCACCCAGGCCGAGGCCGACGAGCTGGCCGGCAAGGACGCCGACTACCACCGGCGCGACCTGTACCAGGCCATCGAGCGTGGCGACCACCCGAGCTGGACGCTCAAGGTGCAGATCATGCCGGTCGCCGAGGCGGAGAACTACCGCTTCAACCCCTTCGACCTGACCAAGGTCTGGTCGCAGCAGGACTACCCGCTCATCGAGGTCGGCCGCTGGACCCTGAACCGCAACCCCGCGAACTACTTCGTGGACATCGAGCAGGCCGCCTTCGCGCCCTCCAATGTGGTTCCCGGCATTGCCTTCTCGCCCGACAAGATGCTGCTCGGCCGTGTCTTCGCCTACGCCGACGCGCACCGCTACCGGATCGGCGCCAACCACGCGCAGCTGCCGCCGAACCGGCCCAAGGCCGCCCCGGTGAACTCCTACTCGCAGGACGGCGCCATGCGCTTCGGCCACAACGCGCCGACCGTCCCGGTGTACGCGCCCAACTCCTTCGGCGGCGCGCACGCCGACCCGGCCCGCGCCATCGACGACGGCGCGTGGGCGTTCGACCCCACCATGATCCGCGCCGGGTACGTCACCCACCGCGAAGACAACGACTTCGCGCAGGCCGGCACCCTGGTGCGGGAGGTCATGGACGACGCGCAGCGGGATCGCCTGGTGAGCAATGTGGCCGGCCACATCCTGGGCGGTGTGCGCGAGCCGATCCTGAGCCGCGTCTTCGACTACTGGAAGAGCGTGGACGCCGACCTCGGCAAGCGCATCGAAGTGGCTGTCCGCGAACAGCTCTGACCAACGCTCGGGGGGGCACCCCCGAACCCCCGATCGAGGCCCGCGTCGCCTGTGGTGACGCGGGCCTTTCATGTGTTCCCGGCCAGAATCGCATCGGTGAGCCGTTCCGCCACGGCGGTATCCAGGGGCGCGTGGCCGAGGAGGAAGCGGTACCAGAACACGCCGTAGAACTGATCGACCATGAGATCGAGATCGGCGTCATCGGACAGTTCGCCGTGCTCGCGCCCACGCTCGAGGACGGCCCGGGCGGCCTGACGTCGTTGCGCCGTAAAGGTTTCCAGCAGCTCGGCCAGGTGCGGATCCTGCGCCGCCTCGCGAACCAGGGTGCGCAGCGCGGGCGCGGTCGAATCACTCTGCGCGCCACGGAAGGTCGCGTCGACGATCGCGAGCAGGTCGGCGCGCACCGAACCGCTGTCGGGCGTCGGCACGTGCAGGGCCGACCGTTCGGTGAGCGCGTCCAGCAGCAGCGCGCCCTTGGACGGCCACCAGCGATAGACGGTCTGTTTCCCGACCCCGGCCGCCCGCGCGATGGCGTCGATGGTGACGGGCGCGCCCCCGGATTCGCCGAGCAGCCGCAGCGCCGTGTCGAGGATGGCCTGGTGGGTGGCCTCGTTGCGGCGGCGGCCGGTATGGGGTCGCGCGGGATCGGACCGCGGCTCCACGTCTTTCATCGACTTCCCTCCTGTGGCGCGGCTCACTGATTTGTCGAGACTAAAAGTCTCGGTTCCGCTGTTGTGGAGACTATCAGTTCCAACAAACTGGAGGTTCCGGCAATGACCACCAAGCAGCGCATCGTCATCATGGGCGGCAGTTCCGGCATCGGCGAGGCCACCGCCGCCGTCTTCGCGGCCGAGGGCGCCGAGGTCGTCATCGTCGGTCGCGACCGGGCCAAGCTGGACGCGGCCGTGGCCCGCATCGGCGGCGACATCACCGGATACGCGGTGGACGCCACCGACCAGGCCGAGGTCGACGCCTTCTTCGCCGGCCTGGGAACCGTTGACCACCTGGTCATCTCGGTGAGCGGCTCGGCCGGCGGCGGCCCGTTCGCCGAGCTCGGCCTGGATCAGCTGGCGGCCGGTTTCGACGGCAAGTTCTGGCCGCAGCTCCGCATTCTGAAAGCGGCGCTGCCGCACCTGGATTCGCACGGTTCGGTGACCCTGGTGACCGCCGCCTCGGCCCGATCGGCCTTCCCCGGCACCGCGGGGCTGGCCGCCATCAATGGCGCGCTCAATGCCATGGTCGCGCCGCTGGCGGTCGAACTCGCCCCGCTGCGGGTCAACGCGGTCGCCCCGGGTGTTATCGATACCCCCTGGTGGGACCGGGTTCCCGAGGCGCAGCGCGCCGCCCTGTTCGACGGTCTGGTCGCCACCACTCCGGTGGGCCGGGTCGGCCGTCCGGAGGATGTCGCGGCCGCGATTCACCTGCTGGCGGGCAATGGCTTCACCACCGGTGTCGTCCTGGATGTCAACGGCGGGACCAGTCTGGCGTCCGGTCGCTGAATCCGCCGGCGCGGCAGCCTATGTCCCGGTTGCCCGGGCGAGGCGCACTTCCAGCCCGTCGAGGATGAGCCCGAGTTCGTCGTCGAAGAAATCCTCGCGGGACTGGGCGACATCGATACCGCTCATGGTCCGATGGCGCTTGCTGATGTGCGGATAGCCGCGAGTCGCCTGCTCGGCCACGGTCATGAAGGTGGTGAACCACTCGTGCTGGCTCTGGCCGCTGCGGGCGATGGTGGTGACCATGGCGGTCTCGCCGCTGGTGGTGCCGAGCACGTAGGACCAGATGGCGTTGGCGGCGCGGTCGGCGGAGTAGTCGTCGAAGCCGACCGCCTCGAGCAGGGCGAGCATGGTCTCGGACAGCCGCAGCAGGTTGGGGCCGAGGTAGGCGAGTCCGGCGCCGGTCATGGCGGTGCTGATCCACGGGTGCCGCAGGATGGCGGCGCGGATGTCGCGGCTCAGGGTGAGTAGTTCGGCGCGCCAGTTCTCGGCGACGCCGGGGAGCGCGGGGACGTCGCCGAAGGCCTCGTCGATGGCGAGTTCGAGGATCTCGTCCTTGTTGGTGACGTGGGTGTAGAGCGAGGTGGCGCCGGCGTTGAGGCGGCTGCCGAGGCGGCGCATGCTGAGCGCGTCGTAGCCCTCGGTATCGAGCAGGGCGAGCGCCTCGGTGACGATCTGTTCGCGGCTCAGCGCGGGCTGATCCTTGCGCTGTCGTTCCGGTCGGGTCCACACCGACGAGAACTCCTGTGCCTTGGCCGCCATGGCTCTTCCTCCTTTGTCTGCCGAACAGCGTAACCCCAGCTAGAACGCCGTTCGTCCAGCAGTACACCGTTCCTCGTTGCGAACAGTGTACGGAGACCGTACAGTGTTCGACAACGCCGCACAGTGTGCGGGGATGCTCTCGAAGGGGACCCGACAATGACTGCGAAAAACCTGGCCGAGGCGGTGGCAGCGCCGGTCGCCCAGCGCGATCCACGCCGCTGGCTGATCCTGGTGGTGCTCTGCCTGAGCTCCCTGGTGCTGGTGATCGACAATATGGTGCTCACCGTCGCCCTGCCCCAGATCGCCACCGACCTGCACGCCGGCCCGCAGGCGCTGCAGTGGGTGATCGACTCCTACATCCTGGTCTTCGCGGGCCTGCTGCTCACCACGGGCAGTCTCTCCGACCGCTTCGGCCGCCGACTCGTGATGGTGCTGGGCCTGGTGCTCTTCGGCGCGGCCTCACTGCTGGCCGCCTACGCCACCAGCCCCGAGATGCTGATCGGCGGCCGGGTGATCATGGGCATCGGCGGCGCGCTCATCATGCCGAGCACGCTGTCCATCCTGATCACCGTGTTCGACGAGCAGGAGCGGCCGAAGGCGATCGCGGCCTGGAGCAGTGTCGCCATGATCGGCATGGTCGGCGGCCCGGTGCTGGGCGGCGTCATGCTCGAGCACGTGTGGTGGGGCGCGGTCTTCCTGCTGAACGTGCCGATCGCGGCGGTGGCCATCGTGGCGGCCATGACCCTGATGCCGGAGTCCAAGGGCCCGGCCCGTCCGACCGATCTGCCGGGCATGGCGCTGTCGATCGTCGGCACCGTATCGCTGGTGTGGGGCATCATCGAGTTCCCCACCAAGGGCCTTGCCGGAACCTGGGTTTCGCTGCTGATCGCCGCGGTCTTCCTGGTGGCCTTCCTGATTCGCGAGCTGCAGGCCGAGCATCCGATGGTGCCGCTGCAGCTCTTCCGCAACCGCGTCTTCACCGGATCCAGCTTCTCGCTGGTGCTGGTCACCTTCGCCAATGCCGGTCTGCTCCTGCTGCTGACCCAGTACCTGCAGTTCGTGCTCGGTTACACGCCGATGAAGACCGCGCTGGCCTTCACCCCGCTGGCCTTCGCCGCCCTGGTGGCGCAGGGTGTGGGCGCGGGTCTGGTGCGCAAGCTGGGCGTCCGCCCGCTGACCCTGCTCGGCATGCTGGTGCTGGCCGCCGGTTCGGGCGCGCTGGCCGCGCTCGACACCGATTCCGGCTTCTGGGCCGCGGCCCTGGCCATGGCGCTGGTCGGCGCGGGCGCCGGTCTGGCCATGCCCGCCGCGATCGGCGCGCTGATGGGCGCCATCCCGCCGGAGCAGGCCGGTGTCGGTTCGGCGCTGAACGACACCATCCAGCAGACCGGTGGCGCGCTGGGGGTGGCCGTGCTGGGTGCGATCCTGGCCGGAACCTACACCGACGGAATGCCTTCCGACGCTCCGGCCGCGGCCCGCGACAGCATCGCCGGCGCCTTCGCCACCGGTGACGCCACCCTGCTGAACGCGGCCCGTGACGCCTTCACCCACGCCATGTCGACCACCTTCCTGGCGGGCGGCGCGGCGGTCCTGACCGCCACGGTGATCGCCTTCTTCCTGATGAAGGGCGCGAAGGCGGCGGCGCCGGAAGGAATTCCGGCCGAGGCGGAACTGGTCGAGGCCCGCTAGCCGACACCCGATAACGAGTACGCCCCCGGCAGACCGCCGGGGGCGTAATCGTTCCTCGCCTGGTGCTCAGGCCTGCGGCGTTGCCGCTCAGGCCTGTTCGTTCTTGGCCTGCATGCCGAACGAGACCAGCGCCACCAGCACTCCGATGGCACCGAGCACGATGCCGAAGCCGGGCTGCATGTCGTCAGCCCAGGCCAAGATGATGAAGTGCATGTTGGCCCGCTCCAAGAACAGCGAACCGAAGCCGAGAATCGCCATCCAGATACCCAGACGCAGCATTAGGGACCCCCCGATCGAAATGAAATGTGCAGCGACAGCGTAACGGTGGACGGCGACACTGTCAGCCCAGTAATTCCTCGATGCGGGCGGTGCAGAAGCCGGTGATGTTCATTTCCGGTGGCAGCCGCACGCGATGGGTCATACGCAGCAGGGGAATCGACAGCAGGGCGGCGGAGAAGATCTCCTGGTATTCGAGATCGCGAACCTGGTATCCAGTGCGTTTCTCGTAGTGGGCGATGGTCTCCTCACGAGTCGGTGTACCCGGCAACCGGGGATGGCCCTCGTATTCGCTGCACGCCCAGTCCAGGAACAACAGCCAGGCCAGATCCGATTCGGGCGCGCCGAGATGGGCGATCTCCCAGTCGAGGACTCCGCAGACCTGGAAGTCGTTGTCGTAGAGGATGTTCGACATGCGAGCGTCGCCCCAGCACAGGCAGGGCTGATCCGGTTCGTACAGGTTGTCGCGGAGGTAGGAGACCGCCCGCCGGAAGGTCTCGGGCGGTTCCCCCGCGCAGGCCCAGCGCAGTGCCGCCTCGAGATAGTTCACCCCCTGTTCGACGACCCCGCTCCCGTGCCGGGGAAAAGCGAGGAAGTCCAATCCCAGTGCCCGCCAATCCAGTTGGTTGACGGTGGCGATGGTGTCCACGCACCCCCACCACATGCGGGCCCGCTGTTCGGGTGTGGCCTCGAAGTAGTTCCCGGCGGCGTGATACGACGGATAGTCGCTGGGGGCCTGCCCGGCCAGCCGGTGCATGACGAAATACGGGCTGCCGAGCGGATTGTCGCCGCGCTCGAGCCAGGCCACCTCGGGGACCGGTAGCCCGGTGCCCGCCAGCCGGCGCATGACCAGCACCTGCCGCAGCAGGTCGTAGTCGGGGAACAGCGACAAATCCGGTGGGCGGCGCAGTACCAGGGGAGTGCTGCCGGATTCGTCCTCGACGGTGAAAAGGTAGGTCTCGGTGGCGAATCCGCGCTCGGTGCGCGCCAGATCGCGGACGCGGGCCGCGCCGGAGACCGGGAGCCGTGCGCGCACCTGCGGTTCCAGCGCCGTGCCCAGGTGCTCGGCGGGAATTCGGGTGGTGGTCACGGTCAGTACCCCTCGTAGCCGTACCGCGCGTTGCGGCCCAGGAAGACCATTTCGACCAGCCCGTAGCCGACCTTGCCCTCGGTCTCGACCCGGCAGAAGGTCTCGCTGAGCATGCTGACCTGCTTCAGGTCGGCGGTGTCGGTGAGGTCGGCGGTGAAGCCGTCGCTCCAGTCCGGGCCCTTCCACAGCCCGGAGGCGTAGCCGCGGTAGTAGTCGTATCCGGCCAGGCCGGGCCAGAAGCCGGAGACCGGCGTGATGGTGAATTCGCGTTCACGCCCGTCGGCGGAGTGCACGGTGAAGCCGCCGCCGCTGACGATGCGGAAGTCGTCGCGGAAGGTGAGCGCGTGGTCGGTGGTGGCGATGGGAATGGGCTGGCTGCCCGAGTCCAGCGGCGGCAGCACGGTGCCCTCGAAGTGCCAGCGCTGCCCGTCGGCGGTCTCGCGCTGCGCGAAGTGCACCAGTTCGTCGTCGAACTGGAAGATGCCCATGTAATAGAGGACGCCGTCGGGGATGTCGCCGGGCTGCAGGCCCTCGCCCTCGCCGAGGCTGCCGCCGCCTCCGCCGTGGCGGGTGCCCCAGGAGTGGTCGCGCCCGAACCACCAGGTGTCCGGGTCGATCTCGAAGCGCCTGCCCTCGACCTCGATCCAGCCCGAGACGCGCCCGTTCTGGTAGTAGCGCCGCGCGTCCTCGCGGACCCGGCCGCGGCTGCGGAAGAAGGCCGGTTCCTGTTCGTAGGCGGGGAATTCGCCGTCGAGTTCGAGCTCGAGCCGGATGCCGTGGTCGTTGTCGCCGAGGGTGGCGCGGACCTTGCGCAGCGGTTCGACGATCTCGTACGTGAACGGTCCGACGGTCCAGTCGGCGATGCCGTCGTAGCGGTCGCCGATCTCGCGGGAGAGCCGGACCACGTGCGCGGTCTTGTTGCCGATGGTGACCATGGCGTACGCGTCGAGCACATTGCGGTTGGGGTAGCGCGCCATGCCGGTCATGACGCTGATCTCGCCGGTGGTGTCGAAGCCGTACAGGACGACGCGTTCGGTCCAGCGCAGATCGCTCTGCTGCACGTGGTCGAAGGTGGTGGGGAGCTGGTGGGCGAGTAGTTCGTCCTGGGGCGTCAACATCGACGGCTGCCTCTCCGCGTGTGGCCTGCGCCACTCTGAATTAGAATACGAGGCGCAGCGTATTCCAAATACGACGAGAATGTAACCTGTTCCAGAAGATTCGCACGGCCGACCAGAGGGAGACCACGTGACCGCAGCGACAGGGACCGCCCGTACCGGCCCCGGCCGTCCCCGGGATCCGCAACTGGACGCGCAGGTGCTGACCGCCACCCAGGAACTCCTGGTGCGGGACGGCTACCAGGCCACCACCATCGCGGCGGTGGCGCGCCGGGCCGGAGTGGTCACCACCTCGATCTACCGGCGCTGGCCCGGAAAGCGGGCACTGGTGGAGGACGCGATCTTCGCATTGGACACCGAGAACCATCCGGTCCCCACCGGCGATCTGCGCGCCGACCTATTGGCGTGGACGCGCCTGTTCCTGAACGCGGCCGCGCATCCCGCCGCCCGCTCGGCCATTCCGGGCCTGCTGTCGGAGTATCACGACGATCGGGAGAGTTACCGCCGCCTGCTCGACGGCGGCGAGCGCCCCACGATTCAGGCGCTGGGTGAGCTGTTGACGGCGGCCGCCGACTCCGGTCAGGCGGCCCGGACGTGCGACACCGAGGCGGTCTTCGAATTCCTGCGGGGTGCGACCTTGATGCGCGCGCTCACCCACGGCACCGAGAACGCCGACCACTTCAGCCGCCGGATCGCCGACGCTCTCTACGCGGTCGCGCGAACTCCCCGATCAGAGTAGGCCCCACCAGTAGATCAGGCAGGCCAGAGCCAGTACGACCACGGTTTCCATCGTCCATCCCAATCTGCTTGGCGCTCTTGCCTTCCATGATGCCGTCTCTCGAGTCGCGAGGGCCACATTCGTCGATAACAAGATCATTCGGCTTTGCCGCACCGGGCGATCGACGCGGAGGGTGGAAAGCACACAACCCGCGTGTCCGTCACCCCTCGTGGACGGACTCGCGGGTTCTGCGCCGGCCTGCCACCCCCTTCGCGGCAGGCCGGATACCCAGCGAGCCGACCATCGATCGGTGTGCTGTGGGCGGCCCGTCACCCCTCGTGGACGGGCCGGCCCCAGCGTTCCCGCCCCAGGAAGGTGGCTCGGTGGGTCCGCCGGTGTGTTCCGGCGTTGGACACAACGATGCCCAGCCGTGCTTGGCACGGCCTTAACAAGATCTTGTAGCAGTGAAAAGTCCTGCTGATGCCCCCTTTTCGAGGGCTATTCGACCACGATGACCACCAGCCGCCGGGGGCCGTGCACGCCCTGTACCCGGATCATCTCGATGTCCACCGTCGCGGACGGCCCGCTGAACCAGGTCAGCGGCCGGTGCGGATCCAGCACGCCGATCACCTCCGGGATCGACGAGGCGATCTGCTCGGCTCCCACCACGCAGACATGGCAGTCGGGTACCAGCGTCGGCGCGCGCCGGCCCTGACCCGGACCGCCGTCGAGCACCACGGTGCCAGAATCGGCGATCGCCGCGGCGCAACCGGTGACCACGGCATCCACCGCGTCGAGTTCGGCTGGGGACAACTGTGGATCATCGGAGATGACGTGATTCCCGGACCCGCTCGCCCAGTCCGCCAGCCACGACGCCGGCAGCCCGGCCGGGGCGACCACACTGCGTGCCCCGTGCTCGCGCAGTGCCGCCGCGATGGCGGCGGGCAGCTCCGCGGCCCGCACCCGATGCGATTGCGCGCCATAGTGCTGCAGCCGTTCGAAGAACAACGCGGTGACCGCGGCCGGGTCCCGCGCGTCAATTCCCGGTGCCTGCCTGAGGTATTCCCGCGGCACGGTGGTGGCGCGCCGCTCGGCGGGCAGATCCGACAGCGACTCCCGGATCCGCGACAGCACGACCTCGCGGGCGCTCATCGCGACCCGCCATGACCGTTGCCCCCGCGTGCCGCGTGACCGTTGCCGTCGGCGCTCCCATGACCGTTGCCCATGACATTCACCTGCCCGTTTTCCTTGCGCCCGCCATTGGTCCGCGCCCACCAGCTCCGGAAGGACTCCTTGGGCACGGCGGGCACATACCGGCTCTGTGTCCAGCCCGAAAGCGGTGGCGGCAGATACTTTTTCGGCGCGAGCACGCCCGCGATGCCCGCCGCCTTCACCGCCGCTGCCCACACGTGCGGGTGGTACATCACGCGCTCGACCGCGTCGAGTGCCGCGCGTTCACCGCGATGCTTCACCTCGGCCGGTCCCTCGGCGATATCGTTGCGCAGTTCGAGGAGGTTGCCCGTGATGTCGATGCGCACCGGACACACCTCGTTGCACGCTCCGCACAAGGAGGACGCGTACGGCAGTGACGCGGTCTGCGGATCGTCCGCGCCTTTGAGCAGCGGGTTGAGGATCGCCCCGATCGGTCCCGGGTACACCGAGCCGTAGGTCTGCCCGCCGGTGCGCTCGTAGACCGGGCAGATGTTCATGCACGCGCCGCATCGGATGCAGCGCAAGGCTTGTCGCCCCAGCGGGTCGGCGAGCGCCCGGGTCCGGCCGTTGTCGACCAGCACCAGGTGGAAGGCGCCGGGCCCGTCGCGGTCGGTGACGCCGGTCCACGTGGACACGTACGGCGACATGCGTTCGCCGGTGGCGCTGCGGGCCAGCAGTTGCAGGAACACCTCGAGGTCGCGCCAGGTCGGCACCACCTTCTCGATGCCGACCACGGAGATGAGGGTCTCGGGCAGGGTCAGGCACATGCGGCCGTTGCCCTCGGATTCCACCATCACCACGGTGCCGGTCTCGGCGACCAGGAAATTGCCGCCGGTGACGCCGACCTTGGCGGCCAGGAACTTCTCACGCAGATGCAGTCGCGCGGCGTCGGCCAGGTCGTTCGGATCGTCGGTGAGTCCGGCCGGGGCGGGCCGCCCGTGCTTGCCCATCTCCGCGGTGAAGATGTCGCGAATCTGCCCGCGGTTCAGGTGCATCGAGGGCACCACGATATGCGAGGGCAGGTCGTCGCCGAGCTGCAGGATGATCTCGGCGAGATCGGTTTCGCGGGCGTCGATCCCGGCGGCGCGCAGCGCGTCGTCGAGCCCGATCTCCTCGGTGAGCATGGATTTGGCCTTGACGATCCGCGTCTCGCCGGTGCGCCGCACCAGTTCGGTGACGATCAGGCAGGCCTCGGCGGCGTCGCGCGCCCAGTGCACCACCCCGCCCGCCGCCTCCACCGCGGACTCCGTCTGCACCAGATAGGAGTCGAGATGATGCAGCACAGTGTCTTTGATGGCGGCGGCGCTGTCGCGCAGCTGCTGCCAGTCGGGGCGTTCGTCGACCAGCGCGTCACGTTTGGCGCGAATGGTGTGGGTGGCCCGGTGCACATTGGCACGCAGTCGCGGATCCTGGGTGGATCGTTCGGCCGCCTTCGGGAACGGCGGCCAGCCCACGAAGCTCTTGCTCATGACGCCACTCCCGCGGCGGCGAGCGGCACCCCGGGCATCGGCCCGTCGGCGGTGGTGCGGGCCAGGATCTCCACCAGGTGCAGGCTGCGCACGTCGGTCCCGTCCTTGGCGAGTCGCCCGCCGATGTTCATCAGGCACGAATTGTCCACGGCCGTCAGCACATTCGCGCCGCTCTCGCGCACATGCCGGGCCTTGTCGCCGTTCATCGCCCCGGACACGGCCCCGTTCTTGACCGCGAAGGTGCCGCCGAAGCCGCAGCATTCCTCGGCGGCGGGCAGTTCCACCAGGTCGATGCCCGCCACCGCGCGCAGCAGCGTCAGCGGCCGGTCGCCGATGTGCTGGACGCGCAGGGAATGGCAGGTCGGGTGATAGGTGACCCGGTGCGGGAAATACGCGCCCACATCCTGGATTCCGAGGTCGTCGGTAATGAATTCGGTGACCTCGCGAATCCTGGGCAGGATGGCCTGGGTGTCGAGGGCGAGCTTCGAATCCTCGGTGGCCTCGGCGACTTTCATGTAGAACTCGCGCGGCGCCTGTCCGCACGAGGCCGACGGCATGATGATGCGGTCGTAGGCGCCCAGCACCTTGACGAAGTGTCGTGCCAGTGCGGCGGTGTCGGCGCGGTACCCGGTATTGCAGTGCATCTGCCCGCAGCAGCTCTGCGCCATCGGGAATTCCACCTCGACACCGAGCCGCCGCAGCAGTTTCACCGTGGCCTGCCCGGTGCCGGGGAAGAGCACATCATTGATACAGGTGACGAAGAGAGCGGTACGCATACGGTCCCTTCCGGAGGTGTCAAACATGTTGGCGGACTGCGACGGCCGGTGCTGTCCGGCGTAGCTCGCGACCGATTCTCAGGGTGAAGAGCAGGACTGCCACGGCCGTGAGGGCCAGCAGTATGTAGCCGACGGTGTAATCGTCGTCGGCGCTGTAGACCGCGCCCATCACCAGCGGCGGGAAGTAGCCGCCGAGTCCGCCGGCCGCGCCGACCAGACCGGTGACGGTGCCGACGCGCGCGGGTTCGACGAGCTTGGCGATCAGCGCGAAGACGCCGCCGGTGCCCAGGCCGAGGAAGAAGGCCATGAGGATCAGGCTGATCCCGGCGGGAATCTCGGGCCGGGGTTCGAAGCCCAGCACGACCGCCATGATCGCCGCGCCCGCGAACGCGATGACCAGCACCTTGATCGGCCCGATCTTGTCCGACAGCGTGCCGCCGAGCGGGCGGGCCAGGACGCCCGCGATGGAGAAGCCCGCGGTGCGCAGACCGGCTTCGGATTGGGTGAACTCGTAGACGTTCTTCAGCACGGTCGGCAGGTAGGTGGAGAACGCGACGAAACCGCCGAACGCGAGCGCGTACAGGATGGAGCCCTGCCAGGTGGCCTGCTGCTTCAGCGCGTCCATGATTCGCGGCAGCGCCGGTTCGGTGGCCGGTTTCCACTGCGGGGCGTCGCGGGCGAACAGCCACATGATCACGCCCAGGACAGCCAGCGCGACGGCCATCAGCACGTGGGTCTGCGCGCGGCCGAGGTGGTCGACCAGGCGCGGGGTGAGCAGGGCCGAGGCCGCGGTGCCGCCCATGCCGAGGCCGAACATGCCGGTCGCGAAGCCGCGGCGGGCCGGTTCGAACCAGGCGTTGACGAAGGACACGCCGACCGCGAACGAGGTGCCCGGGATGCCCAGGAAGAATCCCCAGAAGATCAGTGCCGCAAAGGAATTCGACCAGCCGACCAGGAGCACCGGGATGATCGAGATGAAGCAGACGGCGGTGAACATCAACCGCCCGCCGAGCTTGTCGGTGAGCACGCCGACCGGAATCCGGCCCAGCGAGCCGACCAGCACCGGGGTGGCGACCAGCAGCGATTGCTGCCCGGGGGAGAGGTCCAGCTGCTTGGTATAGCTGCTCGATAGCGGACCAATCAGATTCCATGCCCAGAAGGTCAGGGCGAAGGCGGTTGTAGCGAGTGTCAGATTTCTCGCGTTCATCCCTTTTGTCTAACAGACTCGCAGGTAGAACGGGCTAAATTGGGCCGATTTCGGCGCGCCTCCGGGTGCCGTGCCGCCGCGTCCGCACCATGTCTGCTGTCGGATTGCGCATCTCCAGGAGGAGCAATGAAAGTGTGGCGATCCCGCCGGTGTCGCGCGGCCCTGCCGCCGGCCCTGGCGGGTGCGATCGCGGTGGCCGGAATCGTGGCGCAGGCCGGGTGGCCGCTACCCGCCGCCGCCGAACCCGCGAGCGAGCTTCCCCGCGTCATCGACGTCAGCGCACCCCCCGACGGGCCCTGCGCCGGCCCGCTGCACGGCACCGCCGCGGTCTACTTCCCGCCGGGCGTCGACTCGCACGCGGAGGTGGAGTGGCGGATCCTCGGGGGCGGTCAGCCGATTCGCAGCGGTATCACCGTGGTGGAGAACGACGTGATGACCGTCGGATTCGACCTCGGCCACGACGAGTTGCCCGCCGACGGCCTGCTCCGCGTGGATGCCCGCGCCCGGATCCCCGGCGGTGACGTCACCGGCTACGGCAAGCCGTGGAACTTCCGGGTGAACCGGGATTGCCGCCCGCTGCACGTGGTCTCGGTCGGCGACTCGGTGCTGTGGGGTCAGTCGGTGCTCGGCGGCGTGAGCGCCCCGCGCAAGCACAGCTTCGCCAACGTGGTGGCCGATGCCCTGGGATCCAGGACCGGCCGCGGCGCCACCTTGCACGACTACACCGCCTCCGGCACCGCCCTGGACGCGCCGGGTGAGCACCCGACCGGCAAATGCCCCGGCGGTGACGCCACCCTCGACGTGTTCTGTCAGCTCGCCAAGGCCACCGGCGACGCCACCGCGAACGGCTACCCGGTCGATCTGGTGCTGATCGACGGCTGCCTCAACGATCTGGACCCGATCTTCGGCATTCCGGTCGGCGTCACGCCGGGCACCCAGGATCTGGCGGCCGCCGTGCGTCGCGAATGCGGCGGCGTGGGCGCGGACGCGGTGAACCCCGCCGCCGCCGTGCCCTACTACAGCGGCGCCACCCTCGGCTACGGCGGTCGCGGTATGCGAGAGGCGGTACAGGCCGCCCACCAACTGCCCGGTACGCCGAAAGTGCTGGTGGGCGACTACTTCCACGGCTACGACGGGGACCGGGTGCCGGAGTCGCTGACCCAGCGCTGGTCGGAATTCGTGCGGGTGTCCTCGGAGTTGTTCCGGCAGGCCGTCGCCGACGCGAATGCCGAGGCGGGCGAGGAGTACGCCACGGCCGCCGACGGGCTGTTCACCGAAGGCGTTGCGGGAGGCCAGGATCCGGCGCCGATGGCGCCGGAGGCCGTGGGGACGCCGCGGGACGTCGCCCAGCCCGCCGAACCTGCGCCGACGCTGAACCCGCTCGGCGACGAGGCGGCGTCGCTGCGCCTGCTGGTCTGCCCGCAGGCCGCCGACCTGCCGCAGTGCCGGGCCATTCCGGCGCTGTCTCCCCCGGATCTGGAGGTGTCGCGCAGGTACGCCGACGCCTTCCTGATGAATCCGCGGATCAGCGAATGGTTCGGCGGCGGTGGGCCGTTCGGCATCGGCTTCACCGCGTCGAAGGTGACCGCCCGGTCCGGTAATGCGGTCGATTTCGACGCCGAACGGGCGGGCGGCGCCATCCGCCGATACGACTGGTATTTCGGTGACGGTTCGCATCAGACCACCACCGATCCGGTGGCCTCGCATGTCTACAACGGGCGCGGCCCGAACCTGCCGCGGCTGGTGGTCACCGATATGACCGGCCGGCGCAGCCTGTACGAGCTGGCCGAGCCCATCACCGTGGGCTGATCAGCCGTGCAGCGCGGTCACCAGGTCGGCGATGGCCGCATCGCCGACCTGGTAGCCGGGGAAGTAACAGCAGACGCGAGCGGCGGTGTCCCCGAAGCGGTTTCGGATCTGCTCGGCACAGTCCGCGGGGGCGCCGCTGACGGTGAGGGCGTCCACCATGGTGTCGTCGATCAGTCCGGCCATCTCCCGCCAGCGCCCCTGCTTGGACAGCAGATTGAGCTCGGGCTGCAGATCCCCCCAGCCCTCGACCTCCAGCACCGGGCGGTAGGCGGGCGTGGAACCGTAGAACGCCAGCAGGTTTCGCACCGCCTTGCGCGCCGCGAGCAGCTCTTCCTCGGTATCACCCATGGCCACGATGGCTTCCACGATGATCTCGAATGGCCGGGTGGAGTCGCCGCGGCCCCGGGCCACCGCGGCGAGCGTCCGCTCCCGGTAGTGGCGCTCGGTGGTGAACGGCATGACCAGCAGCCCGTCCGCGACTTCGGCGGCCATGGCCGTCATGCGCGGACCCAGCGCCCCGACCAGAACCGGCGGCGGCCCATAGGGATTCGGGCCCGGGTCGAACTGCGGTGTCATCAGCGTGTGCTGCCAGAACCGCCCGCGGTGGTCGAGCCGCTCCCCGGTCTGCCAGGCCCGCAGGATCGCCCGCACCGCGAGTACGGTGTCGCGCATCCGCTCGACCGGCTCGGACCAGACGCTGCCGTACCGCTTCTCGATGTGCGGCCGGATCTGGCTGCCGAGCCCGAGCCGGAACCGTCCGCCCGAGAGCTCCTGCAGATCCCACGCGGTGTGCGCGAGATGCATCGGGCTGCGCGGGAACGCCATGGCCACATTGGTCATGATGTCGGTTCCGGCGGTGGCGGCCAGGGTGAGCGGTGCGAACACGTCGTGCGCGCCCTCGAAGGTGAACACGCCGTCCACTCCGAGGTCGCGCAATCGCGCGGCGCGCGTGGCGGATTCGGCGAGTGGCGCGTTGAGCCACAGATCGACGGGCAGGGACACCGCTGACTCCTCGGGGAAGAAGACAACAGCCCCGGGCCGAGAGGTAGGAGGCCCGGGGCTGTTGCGGGTCAGCGATGGTCGTGGCCGCTGACCCGCGCACCGGAGCTACCAGGGAAGTGCAGTCTCCGGTGCGGTTTCGGTGGGATTACTGTCCGCCGTTGATGAACTCGGCGGCCTTCTCGCCGATCATGTAGCTCGGCGCGTTGGTGTTGCCGCCGGTGATGCTGGGCATGATCGAGGCGTCGGCCACGCGCAGGCCCTCGACGCCGTGCACCTTCAGGGTCGGGTCGACGACCGCGCGCTCGTCCACACCCATGCGGCAGGTGCCGACCGGGTGGTAGATCGAGTGCACGCGGTTGGGGAGCTCGCGGCGCAGCGCGGTCTCGTCGGCCCACTGCCGGCCCGGGAAGAAGTTCTCGGTCCAGTCGCCCGCGATGCTCTTGTGCGACATGATCTCCTGGATCATCTTGATGCCCTCGACCAGGAACTCGGTGTCCCACGGGTCGGTCAGGTAGCCCGGGTCGATGAGCGGCGAGGCGAACGGGTCCGCCGAGGCCAGCTTCATCTCGCCGCGGCTCTTCGGGTAGATCAGCGACGGCATGATGGTGAAGGCCGGGCGGCGGTCCACCAGGTGCAGCTTGTCGGCGTCCTGGTTGGGCGTCGGGTAGCTCCACGGCAGGGTGTGGATCTGCATGTCCGGGTGGTCGCCCTCGGCGAACTTGGTCTTGACGAAGCCCGCGGCCTCGAAGACGGTGCGGCCCATGAAGGAGCTGCCCGGGTTGCGCATCTCCTTGAGGATGCCGCGCGCGAAGTAGGTCGGGATGCCGCGGTGGATGGCCTTCTTGGACACGAAGGTCATGGGCACGAAGAGGTGGTCGTGCAGGTTCTGGCCGACCGGCAGGTCCGCGACGACCTCGATGCCGTGCTCGCGCAGCTGCGCGGCCGGGCCGATGCCCGAGAGCATGAGCAGCTGCGGGGAGCCGATCACACCACCGGAGACGATGACCTCCTTGGCGGCCTTCACGATCCGGCGGGTGCCGTTCTTCTCGGCGATCTCGACGCCGGTGGCGCGGCCGTTCTCGATGACCACGCGGGTGGCGTGCACGTGCGTCAGCACGGTCATGTGCGAGTTCGGCATGTTGGTGATGAAGCCGCGCGAGGAGCTGTAGCGGATGCCGTCCTTGACGGACTGCTGGAAGATCGACAGACCTTCCTGCGACTCGCCGTTGTAGTCCTTGATGATCGGCGCGCTGAGGGTCTCGGAGGCGGCGGTCATGAACTGCTCGGCGATCGGGGTGATCTCGCGCGGGCGGGTCACCTCGATGGGGCCGCCGGTGGCGCGGTAGTCGTCCGCGCCGTCGACCCAGTTCTCCAGGCGCTTGTAGGCGGGCAGGACCTCGTCGTAGGACCAGCCCTTGTTGCCCTCGGCGGCCCAGGAGTCGAAGTTGGCCTTGTTGCCGCGCACGTAGAGCATGCCGTTGACCGAGGACGAGCCGCCGAGCACCTTGCCGCGGGTCATCGGGATCTTGCGGTCGTTGGCGTGCTTCTGCGGGACCGAGTACTGCTTCCAGGTCACCAGCTTCTTCAGCTGCGGGACCGTGTGGACCATCGAGATCATGCCGGGGCGGGTGACCAGCTGGGTGTTGTCCTTGCGCCCGGCCTCCAACAGGATCACGCTCGCGCCGGCCTGCGCGAGGCGCCCGGCCAGCACCGCGCCGGCGCTACCCGCGCCAACGACGACGTAATCGGCTTCGGACGTGGAGCCCGGGGAAGGGGTCATATCAGTTACCTCATCTTCGAGTGTGCCTGGCATCACTGTAGAACAGGTTCTAGTCTGCCGACACCCTGGAGGGGCTGTCCAGTCCCAAGATCGACTTCGGTGTGGAGGCCGGAAACGCCGCCCAACCGGGGGTCCGCACGGTTAGAATCCCTGTGAAACACGTTCCAGTTCCGTGATCATAGCGGCGCTCTGCCCGAGGAGGAACAGTGTCTGTTCCGTCATTGCCCGCCGGCTTCGACTTCACCGATCCCGCGATCTGGGCCGAACGTAGTCCGGTCGAGGAGTTCGCGCAGCTGCGACGCACCGCGCCCGTCTGGTGGAATGCGCAGACGCCCGAGCAGGCCGCCCCCATGGGGGACGACGGCTACTGGGTCATCACCCGGCACGAGGACGTCAAGGAGATCTCCCGCAAACCCGAACTGTGGTCCTCCCGGCGCAAGGGCTCGATCATCCGGATGCCCGCGGACTCCCTGCCCGAGCAGCTCGAACTCGGGCGGGACGCGCTGCTGGTGAACATGGACCCGCCCAAGCACACCAAGATCCGGCGCATCGTCGCCAAGGGCTTCACCCCGCGCGCCGTCGAAGGTCTGCGGGCGGCGCTCACCGAACGCGCGGAAAGGATCGTCCGAGAGGCGAAGTCGGCCGGGGGTGGCGATTTCGTGCAGCAGGTGGCGGCCGAACTGCCGTTGCAGGCCATCGCGGAACTGCTCGGGGTGCCGCAGGACGATCGGTACAAGCTGTTCCACTGGTCCAACCAGCTGATGAACAATGACGATCCGGAATTCGCCGGTCAGAACCTGGCGGCCAATGCCGAACTGCTCGGTTACGCCTACGAGATGGCCGAACAACGTCGCGCCTGCCCGGCCGGCGATATCGTCAGCCAGCTGGTGAACGCCGACGTCGACGGCGAGGCGCTGGGCTCCGACGAATTCGGGTTCTTCGTCATCCTGCTGGCGGTGGCCGGCAACGAGACCACCCGCAATGCCATCGCGCACGGCATGAAGGCCTTCATCGACCATCCCGAGCAATGGGAGCTGTACAAACAGCGGCGGCCGCGCACCGCGCCCGACGAGATCGTGCGCTGGGCCACGCCGGTGGCCGCCTTCCAGCGGACCGCCACCGAGGACACCGAACTCGGCGGGCAGAAGATCCTGGAAGGGCAGCGGGTGGGGCTGTTCTACAGTTCCGCCAACTTCGACGAAGAGGTCTTCGACCGGCCCTTCGAATTCGATGTGCTGCGTGACCCCAACCCGCATGTCGGATTCGGCGGGACCGGAACGCATTTCTGCGTCGGCGCGAATCTGGCCCGGCTGGAGATCGACCTGATGTTCAACGCCATCGCCGACGCCATGCCGAATATTCGCGAGGTCGCGCCACCGCAGCGGCTGCGGCACGGCTGGATCAATGGGATCAAGCATTGGCAGGTCAGCTACTCCTGAACCGGTGACCCCGACGAACCCGTTCTAGAATTCGGCCTTGTGACCAATCTTCGCGAGATTCCGCTGCGCACCCTGACCGACAAGCCCACCTCGCTGGCCGAGCTGGCCGACGACCAGGTCGTGCTGCTGGTCAATGTCGCCTCCAAGTGCGGGCTCACTCCGCAGTACTCGGGCCTGGTCGAACTCCAGCAGACCTACGGGTCGCGCGGGTTCACCGTGGTCGGTGTGCCGTGCAACCAGTTCATGGGCCAGGAGCCGGGCACCGCCGAGGAGATCGCCGAGTTCTGCTCGGCGACCTACGGCGTCGACTTCCCGCTGCTGGAGAAGAGCGACGTGAACGGTGACGGCCGGATCCCGCTGTACCAGGAGCTGACCCAGGTCGCCGACGCCGACGGGGCCGCCGGGGACATCCAGTGGAACTTCGAGAAGTTCCTGATCGGCCGGGACGGCTCGGTGCTGGGCCGCTTCCGCCCGCGCACCGAGCCCAAGGACGCGGCGATCGTCGCCGCGATCGAGGCCGCGCTCTAGCCAGTCCCGGGTAGGCCGGGGTCAGTCCTGGGACGGCCGGACGCGGCGGCGGTAGCGGACCGCGCACGGCTGTTCCAGCTGGACCACCATCTTGGAGTGGTCGTTGCGGTAGCTGTCGGACGGCTGCGCCAGTTCGAACTCCCAGTCCCGCAACAGGATCGAGAAGATCGCCTTCAGCTGCATGAGCGCGAACGCCGCGCCCACGCAGCGGTGGCGGCCCGCGCCGAACGGAATCCAGTTCCAGCGGTTGGCCAGATCCTCCTGGTTCGGGTCCAGGTAACGGCTGGGGTCGAAGTGCTCCGGATCCGGGAAGGACTCCGGAATCCGGTTGGAGACAGCGGGACTCGCCGCCACCAGGTCGCCGGGATCGATGCGGTGGCCGCACACCTCGAACTCCTCGCGCGCCACCCGCATCAGGATGATGAGCGGCGGGTGCAGGCGCAAAGCCTCCTTGAGTGCGGCCTCCAGATTCGGAATCTGGCGCAGCGCATGGAAACTCACGTCCGCGCCGTCGGCGTAGAGGGTGTCCAGCTCGGTGACGACCCGGTCCAGGAATTCCGGGTGCCGCAGCAGCTCGATGATGGTCCAAGCGGCCGTGCCCGAGGTGGTGTGGTGGCCGGCGAACATCATGGAGATGAAGATGCCGGTGACCTCGCTGGCCGAGAAGCGGGGCTGCCCGAAGCGCGGGGAGGCGGAGCGGTCGTCGCGCACCGACACCAGCACGTCGAGCATGTCCCGGTCGTCCTTGCCCGTCGGCGGATTCGCCATCCGCCCGGCCATGATGTGGCGCACCAGCTTCACCAGCTGGTGGCGGGCCTCGTCGCGGCGGCGGAAGCTCTCGATATCGGCGTACGGGTCCACGTAGCAGTAGGCGTCGGTGCCGCGTTCCAGCTCGTGGTAGAGGTGCGCGAAGCGGTCGTCGAGCTCCTCGCGGAACTTGGTCCCGATCAGGCAGGCCGAGGACGTGTAAATGGTGAGTTCGGCGAAGAATTCGAGCAGATCGATCTCGCCCTCGTCGCCCCAGCGGGACAGCATGCGCTCCACCTCGCGGGCGATGGTGGCGGCGTGGCCGCGCATCTGCTCGGCGCGCAGGGCCGTGTTGTGCAGCATCTCCTTGCGCCGTTCGGGCGGGGCGTCGAAGACCACGCCCTCGCCGAAGATCGGCTTCATGAACGGATAGGCCGCGGCCTGATCCAGTTCCTCGTCGCTCGCGCGGAAGAAGAACTCATTGGCCTGCGCGCCGGTCAGCAGGATGACATCGCGATCCGCCAATCGGAACGAGCCGATATCACCGCATTCGCGCCGAACCCGGGCCATGAGGGCGATGGGATCGGTGCGGAATTCCTCCAAGTGGCCGTGCTCGTGCTCGCCACCGGATACCGCGCGCGGTTTGACCAGGGTCATCTGTGACCTCCCGGGTAGACACCTGTCCAGACGGTACTACGGAAGTGATTGCACGGCAAGGGATCTCGCGAATTCGCGCGAAATTCGGTCATGGTGATTCAGGGCGGTTTATCGGCCGCGCGGCGCGCCTGTCAGCCGCGCAGCACGCGCAGTGCGGACTTCTTCATCAGGTCCGCCATTTCGGCATAGGACGCATAACCCATGCCCGCGCGCACCAATGCGCCCGCGTAGATCATTTCGAGGGTTTCCACGGTCTCGGGATCCGAGTCCGTGCCCAGCGCCTCGATCAAGCGCCTGCGGATCTCGCCGCCGATGCGGAGCCGGAGATGGGCGACGTCCGGGTCGGTGCCGAGCAGCGCGGCGGTCACCGCGCCCGCCAGCGTGGGTTCGTCGGCCAGCAGCAGGGCGATCTGCTGCAGGACCGCCAGCACCCGCGCGGTCGAATCGGCCGCGTCGTCCGACGGCGCTTCCGTCGCCGCCAGGCGGCGCCAGAACATCTCCGCGACCAGGTGTTCCTTCGAGGAGAAGTAGGTGTACGCGGTGGCGGTGCCGACCCCGGCCTGGGCCGCCACCATCCGGACGGTGAGCCCCGAGAACCCTTCGCGCGAGAGCACGTCCATGGCCGCCCGGGTGAGCTTGTCCACGGTATCGGCCTGCTTCTCGGTGAGCCGTCGGCGCGTGGCCTCCATGTTCACCGCTGAGCGGGCGGAAGGGTTATCAGACACGTGTCCGGATGCTACTATGGCTGGGCCCGCCGAGCAACTCCCGGTATGTGCGATCGGTATGAATGGGCGCGCCCCAGAAAGGCTTTCGAATGCTGCCCGTCGCGCTCTCCGCCACCTCGCGGGAATTGCCGGAACTCATCGAGCAATTCGACCGGACGCTGCCCGCCGGCGAGGCCGAAGCCTTGTCCGAGGCCGCCCGAACCTATGCGAGCAAGGGCGCGATCCTGGAAATCACTCCGGGCGATTCCGATGAGGTCTACGGCGCGGCCGTCCGCGAATGGCGCACGCCCTTGCGACTGCTGTTCATCGCCGCCCCGGACGCGGCCTCCGCCGACCGCGCGTATGACGACTGGTCCCACTGGGTCGCCGGTGGCGGCCTGCTCGCGCTCCGCGATGCCGAGGACCTCTACCGCCGAGCCGGGGCCACCGGCAAATTCCGCACCCTGGCCACAGCCGGCGCCGTGCGCATCCTCCAGCGGATCGCCGCCTGCAATTGACCGTTCGCGGCACCTCGGCATGCAGTGCTCGGATATCAGCGAATCGCTGAGTCGGGGAACAACTCTCGCGGACAGAGGAATCGGCTGCCGACGCCGATCGCCGGTCCCGCGACCCGACGTGTGTCAGGTCGCGGGACCGCGCGGATCAGACGGACGGCGCGTTCAGGCCCATCGGGGCGAGCTTGGCGGCCAGGCGGTCCAGGTAGGCGAGGACCTCGTCCGCCGACTTGTCGGGCAGACCGAACACCGCGTCGGTGACACCCGCCGCGGCCCAGGCCGACAACTGTTCGGCGTCGGGCTTGCCGGCCAGCGCCACCACGCGCGGGGCGCCCTCGCGGCCCGCTTCCTGCCAGTGCTTCATGAGCAGGGCGGTGGAGGCGGAGATGTCGGATTCGTACGGCGTGGTGATCCAGCCGTCGCCGGAGCGGGCGATCCACTTGAACGTCTTCTCGGTGCCGCCCGCGCCGATCAACAGTGGAATGTGCGACTGGACCGGCTTGGGCCAGGCCCAGCTGGGTCCGAAGGAGATGAAATCGCCGGTGTAGGAGGCCTCTTCCTCGGTCCACAGGGCCCGCATGGCCTCCATGTATTCGCGCAGCACGGTGCGGCGCTTGTTGCCGGGGACGCCGTGGTCGGTGAGTTCGTCGGTGTTCCAGCCGAATCCGGCGCCGATGGTGACCCGGCCGCCCGAGAGGTGGTCCAGGGTGGCGATGGTCTTGGCGAGGGTGATGGGGTCGCTCTCGGTCGGCAGCGCCACGGCGGTGGACAGCTCGATCCGCGAGGTGACCGCGGCGGCCGTGCCCAGCGCCACCCACGGGTCGAGAGTGCGCGTGTAGCGGTCGTCGGGCAGTTCCGCGGTGCCCGTGTGCGGGTGGGCGGCGTCGCGCCGGATGGGGATGTGGGTGTGCTCGGGCACGTAGAACGAGTCGAAGCCCCGTTCCTCGGCGGCCTTGGCGGCGTCCGCGGGCGTGATGCCGCGGTCGCTGGTGAACAGGACGATGCCGAAACGCATGGGGGTGGGGTCCTTTCAGAGCTGCTTGGCGGCGGAGACGCCGGCGCGGCGGCCGAAGAAGCTGCCGTCGCCGAGGGAACAACCGGACGCGTATCCGCCGGCGCAGATGCCGGAGGTGACGCGACCCGCGGCGTAGAGGCCGGGGATCGGTTCGCCGGAGACGTGCAGGACTCGTGAGTCCAGATCGGTACGCAGGCCGCCGAGGGTGAAACCGCCGGTGTAGCCGCGCAGGTCGTACGCGCCCAGCGGAGTCCGGATCGGCTTGACCCACTCGGTCTTCTTGTGCAGGAACGGGTCGTCGCCCCGCGCCGCGTGGTGGTTGTAGAGGTCGATGGTCGACTGCAGCGTGTGCTCGGGCAGGCCCATCTCCTGCTCCAGTTCGGCGACCGTCTCGGCGACCCAGGTCGGCGCGATGCGCAGGAACGACATGGACGACTTGGTCTCCATCGCCTCCTCCAGCGCGAGCTCGTCGATCACCAGGTACGCCTTGTTGTCCTGATCCTGCAGCACGGCCTGACCCATGCGCCCGGGGTAGGTGTCCTCGGTGATGAACCGCTGTCCGTGCCCGTTCACCAGGATGCCGCGCGCCACCAGCTGCGGGTCGACCACCAGCGCCACCTCGGTGGCGTCCATGTGGGCGAGGTCCGCGCCGAGCGCCTGCGCGACCCGGATGCCGATGCCGTCGTGCTCCTCGACCGTGGCGGCCGGGCGGCCGGAGATCTTGGGCGCGAACTGTTCCACCATCTCGTGGTTGTAGGCGAAGCTGCCGGTGGCCAGCACCACGCCGCGCTCGGCGCGCACGTGCACCGGCTTGCCGTAGCGGGTGGCGGCCACGCCGACCACCCGGCCGGTCTCGTCGACGATGAGCCGCCGCATGCGCACGTCGTATTCGTGGCGCACGCCGAGCTCCTCGGCCTGCTGGGCGAGCGGCTCCATCAGCATGTAGCCGCCGCCCTTCTCACCCAGCTTCTTGTCCTTGGTCCAGGCCAGGTGACCGCGCGGGGCGGGCGGGATCTTGTCCTTGAAGGGGGCGGCGTTCTCGCCGCCGGAGAACATCAGGCCCTCGTCGGCGGGCGGCTCGTAGCCCGGCTCGCCCCAGAACACCTCGTTGAACGGGACACCCTGCGCGACCAGCCAATCGAAGTGCTCCACGCTGCCCTGGCAGTAGTCGTGGATCTTGGCCTTGTCGACGCCGGGGCCCAGCGCCGCGGTGAGGAACGCCTCCATGTTCTCGGCGGTGTCGTCGAAGCCCAGCTTCCGCTGCAGCGCCGTGCCGCCGCCGAGATAGATGAAGCCGCCGGACATGGCGGCAGCGCCGCCCCAGCCGCCGGTGCGTTCCAGCACCAGGACATCGGCCCCGGAGCGGGCGGCCTCGAGGGACGCGCACACCCCGGCGATGCCGAAGCCGACGACCACGACGTCGGCCTGGTAGTCCCAGGTCTCGACCTCATTCGCCAGAATCGGGCTGACGCTTGCGGTTTCCGCCATTGTCTCTGTATTCCTCACTGCGGGTCGGGATTACTACTGCTTCTTGTCCTTGGCGAGCGTCTTGCGGACGGCGCCGTCGAGTTTGGTCGCGCTGGGCCAGCCCACGTAGTGGGCCAGGAACACGGTGATCTCGCGCAGCTGGTCGGCGTCGAGCTCGCCATTGCGCAGGGCCGCGCCCACCTGGATCTCGAGGATGTCCGCATGCCCCTGCGCGGTGATCGCGCCGAGCAGCAGCAGCCGCCGGTCCCGCATGGACAGGCCGGGCCGGTTCCAGATATCGGCGAAGAGATGATCCGCGGTGACCTCGAAGAACGGGTCGCCGGAGAAGTTCGGCAGGTCGAAACCGTACACCTCCGACATCGTCTTCAGCCCGCGCTGCCGCTGTTCGGAGGGCAACTGCTCGTCGCTCATTTCTGCTCCTTCGCAATGGATCCGGGCCCGACGCCGAGTCCGTCTCCCAAGTTGTGCAAAGCCTGCCGCGCCAGCGGTAGGTCGAGATCCAACCGCCCCGCCAGATCCAGGGCCAAGGACAGGTCCTTCTCACCGAGATCGCGCACATGGCCGAGGATGGGGAACCAGAAATCGTCCGCCTCGACCGGTGCGGTGGTCTTGCGCAGCATGATCGCGCCCGGCCCGCCGGTGTGCGAGTCGGAATGTCGGACCACCTTGCCGAGGGCGGCGATATCCAGGCCCGCGGCCTCCGCCAGCCGCTGCGCCTCCGACGCCGCCGTGAACGCGACGAAATGGAGCAGGTTGCGCGCCAGCTTCATTCGCGTGCCCGCGCCGACCTCGCCGGCATGGATGACCAGTGATCCGAACCGCCCGAACGGCTCGCGCACGGCTTCGAAGGCGGCGGTGCTGCCGCCCACCATCACCGCGAGCGCGCCCTGCTGCGCGGCGGGAGCACCGCCGCTGATCGGCGCGTCCACGAATTCCACACCGTGCGCGGCGCATTCGGCCCCGAGTTCCACGGCGGTCCGATCGGAAATGGTGGAGTGGACCGCGATCACCGTGCCCGGCTTCGCCGTCTGGAGCAGGCCGTCGGGGCCGGTCACGACCATGCGCACCTGCGCGTCGTCGAGCACGACGACGGAGATGACGCGGCAGCGTTCGGCCACTTCGGCCGCCGTGGCGGCGGCCGTCGCGCCCGCGTCGGTGAAAGGCCCCAAGGCGTCCGCGCGCATATCGCAGACCACGAGCCCGCCCGGCCATTCGACCAGCCGCTGCGCCATCGGCGCACCCATATTGCCGAGTCCGATGAACCCGACCGTGATGTCCTCGCTCATGGCCGGAACACCTGCCCGCCATCGACATTCAGCACCTGGCCGGTGACCCAGCCCGCGTCGTCGGACAGCAGGTACAGGCAGGCCCCGACCATGTCCTCGGTGGTGCCGAGCCGCTTGAGCGCCATCTGCTTGACCAGCTGATCGACGAATTGCTCGGGCACGATGCTGCGGGTGGCCTCGGTGTCGGTGGGACCCGGCGCGATGGCGTTCACGCGAATCCTGGAGTGCCCCAGCTCGTGTGCCAGCTGCTGGGTGAGGCTGTTGATCCCGGCCTTGGCCAGCCCGTAGAACCCGGAGTAGGTCCAGGCGGCGGTGGACGACTGGTTCACGATGGACCCGCCGCCCGCCTTGGCGATGTGCTTGTAGACCGCGCGCGTCACGTTCAGCGCGCCGTCGAGGTTCACGGCCATGAACTTCTTGTAGTAGTCCCACGGCACGGACACCAGCAGGTCCAGCTTCATGTCGCCGTAAATGGCGGCATTGTTGACCAGGTGGTTGATGCCGCCGAACTCGGCGACGGTGAAATCGGCCAGGGCCTTGGCGGACTCCGGATCGGCGACGTCGACCTGCGCGAAGACCGCGGTGCCGCCGTCGGCGGTGATCTCCTTGGCGGTCGTCTCGCCCAGTTCGCTGTTCAGGTCGGCGACAACGACTTTCGCGCCCTCGGCGGCCAGCGCCTTCGCGTAGGCCGCCCCGATGCCGCGCGCGGCGCCGGTGACGATGATCGACCTGTCGGTGAATCGGCTCATGTCGGTACTCCTCAGACGCCGGTCGCGATGAGTTTGGTCTCGGTGTATTCCTCGAATCCGAGGACGCCCATTTCCCGGCCCACGCCGGACTGCTTGTAGCCGCCGAAGGGCGCGTCGGCCGAATACCAGATGCCGCCGTTGACGCTGAGCGTCCCGGTGCGCACGCCGTTCACGACCTCGCGCAGCCGCTCGGGATCGCTGCCCCACACCGTGCCGGACAGGCCGTAGGGGGAGTCGTTGGCGATGCGGACGGCATCGGCGTCACCGTCGTGCGGGATGACGGTGAGGACGGGCCCGAAGATCTCCTCCTGGGCCACGGTGGAACTGTTGGGCAGGCCGGTGATCAGCGTCGGCTCGACGAACCAGCCGTTCGCACGGTCGGGCCGCTTGCCGCCGGTGACGATGGTGCCGCCCTCGGCGCGCGCGATGTCGAGATAGCGCTCGATCCGCGCCCGCTGCCGTTCGGAAATGACGGGGCCGCACACGGTTCCGGGCTTGGCCGGATCGCCCGGTTTGATGCCCGCCATGGTGCGGGCGGCGGCTTCGACGGCCTGATCGTGCCGTTCGCGCGGCACCAGCAGGCGGGTGCTGATCGCACAGCCTTGGCCCGCGTGCACGCACACGCCGAATGCCGCGTAACTGGCGGCGGCCGCGATGTCCGCGTCATCCAGCACGATGAACGCCGACTTGCCGCCCAGCTCCAGGAACACCTTCTTCAAAGACGCTGCCGCCGCGGCCATCACCGCCTTGCCGGTCTGCGTGGACCCGGTGAAGGAGATCATGTCCACCCGCGGATCGGTGACCAGCTGCGCGCCGAGGCCGTGGTCGTCGGAGGTGACGATATTGACCACCCCGGCCGGAATGTCGGTCTCCTCGGCGATGATCCGGCCCACGGCCGCCGCGCACCACGGGGTGTCGGGCGCGGGCTTGAGGACCACGGTGTTCCCGGCCGCCAGGGCCGGGCCCAGTTTGGCGAAGTTGATCTGGTGCGGGAAGTTCCAGGGCGTGATCGCCCCGACCACCCCGATGGGCTCGCGCCGCAGCCGGCGCGAGCTCTTGATCCCCATGGGCGACGCGACGCCGAGATCGGTTTCCCACGCGTAGTTCTCGGCCAGCTCGGCGAAGTAGCCGAGATCCCCGACCGGTCCCTCCAGCTGTGGTCCGCTGGTGAGCATGCGGGGTGCGCCGGCCTCGGCGATGGTGATCTCGCGCAGGTCCTCGATATGCCCGCGCAGGGCGTCGCGCAGCTGCCGGAGGCAGGCCGCGCGGAAGGCCGGATCGCGGGACCAGTCGGTGGTGTCGAAGGCGGTGCGGGCCGCGGCGATGGCCGCGTCCATATCGGCGGAGTCGGCATTGGCGGCATAGCCGAGGGGTTCCCCGGTGGCCGGGTCGGAGGTGGTGAACACACCACCGCCGCCGGGCGTCAGCTTGCCGCCGATCAGCAGGTGCGAACCGCCGTCGGGGACGAGATCGCTCGGGCTCATAGGTAGCTCCCATGCTGTCCGGACACGTGTACGGACTATAGGTTCGCGGCTCGGAAACGCGCAAGAACAGGTTTCAGTTTCTGCGGTACGGCCGATTTTCTTCGCGGGATTCCGTTGTGAGGTGATCCCGTCGCTAGTACCGTACAGACACATGTCCAGCTACGTGTCTCCGTTGCTGGAAAACGTTCGTCGAAGCCGATGAACGAGTTATCGAATACGAGGTGGACCCACCATGACCGCAGCCTCGCTGGAGCCGCTGCTGTTCGACCCCTACGACTACCGCGTCCACGAGGATCCCTACCCCGTGTACCAGCGGTTGCGCACCGAGGCCCCGGTGTACCACCACCCCGAACTGGACTTCTGGGCGCTCTCACGGCACGTGGACGTCTCGGCCGGGTTCCGGGACAACGTGCGCCTGTCCAGCGCCAACGGGGTCTCCCTCGACCCCGCCGCCTGGGGGCCGCACGCCTGGCGGACCATGTCCTTCCTGGCCATGGACGACCCCCGGCACCTGCGCCTGCGCAAACTCGTCTACCAGGGCTTCACCCCGCGCCGGGTGACCGAGATGGGCGAGCGGATCCGCGAGATCACCCTGCGCTACCTCGAACCAGCGCTCGCCAGTGGCGATTTCGACTGGATCGACGCGGTCGCGGGTCAGGTCCCGATGGACGTCATCTCCGAACTGCTCGGGGTGCCCGAGGCCGATCGCGCCGAACTCCGGCGGCTGGCCGACCTGCTGGTGCATCGTGAGGAGGGCGTGCTGGACGTGCCGGTCGCGGCCATGGAGGCGGCCATGAAACTGGCGGGCTACTACACCGAGATCCTCGCCGAACGCAAGCGCGTACGCGCCGACGACCTGACCTCGGCGCTGCTCGACGCCGAGGCCGACGGAGACCGGCTCACCGAGGAGGAGATCCTCGGCTTCATGTTCCTCATGGTGGTCGCGGGCAACGAGACCACCACCAAACTGCTCGGCAACGCGCTGTACTGGGCGGGCCGCGATCCCGAGCAGTACGCCAAGGTCGCCGCCCACCCCGAACTCGTGGAGGACTGGGTCGAGGAGACCCTGCGCTACGACGCGTCCAGCCAGATCCTGGCGCGCACCGCCGCCGAGGACCTCGAGTACTACGGGCGGACCATCCCGGCGGGCTCGAAGGTGCTGCTGCTCATCGGTTCCGCCAATCGTGACGACGCCGTCTTCCACGACCCGGACCGCTACGACCTCGAACGCGGCGACAAGGGCGGGCTGATCAGCTTCGGCCGCGGCGTGCACTTCTGCCTCGGCGCGCACCTGGCGCGGCTGGAGGCCTCGATCGTGTTGCGCGAGTTCGCCGCTCGCGTCCGCTCGTACGGTATCGCCGACACCGGTATCCAGCGCGTGCATTCGGTGAATGTGCGCGGCTTCGCCCACTTGCCCGTCTCCGTGGAGGTCCGCTGAATGGCCCGCTTCGCACCGCATCCCGCCCGCCGGCCCGCCCTCATCGCGGGCGGATCCTCCGGAATCGGAGCCGCCACCGCGGAAGCCCTTGCCGCACTCGGATATCCGGTCGCGCTGGGTGCGCGCCGGGTCGAGATCTGCGAGACGCTCGCCGAGAAGATCCGAGCCGAAGGCGGCGAGGCCTTCGCCGGATATCTGGACGTCGGCGACACCGCCTCGGTGCACGAATTCGTCACCGCGGCGGAGGAAGCGCTCGGGCCGACCGAGGTGCTGGTGTCCGGCGCGGGCGATCTCGAATTCGGGCAGGGCTGGGAGATGGACCCCGACCTGTTCGAATCCCAGGTCCGCGTCCATCTGGTCGGCGCGCAACGGCTCGCGCACCGGGTGCTGCCCGGCATGATCGAGCGGCAGCGCGGCGACTTCGTGGTCATCGGCTCCGACTGCGCGGTGCGGGCCCGGCCCGGCGCGGGCGCCTACAACGCGGCCAAGACCGGTGTGGAGGCCTTCGCCACCCAGCTGCGCATGGAACTGGAGGGCACCGGCGTGCGCTCGTCCATCGTGCGTCCGGGCCAGACCCTCACCGGCATGGGCATGCAGGCCACGCCCGAGGTGGTCGGGCCGCTGCTGGAGAACTGGGTGAAGTGGGGCTTCGCCCGGCACCCGCAGTTCCTGCGGCCCGCCGATCTCGCGGCCGCGGTGTCGGCGGTCGTGTCCACCCCGCGCGGCGCGCACCTGGTGCTGGTCGAGGTCCAGCCGGAAGCGCCACTGCGCGAACCGAACCCGGAGGGATGACCATGCGCCTCGTCGTCGATCTCGACCTCTGCCAGGGCCACGCCGTCTGCCAGGACGAGGCCCCCGACCTCTTCGAGGTGCCCAAACAGGGACAGGTGCGGATCCTGCGCGCCGACCCCGGCGCCGACCTGGACGCGGCCCGCGCCGCCGTCCGCTACTGCCCGACCCAGGCCCTGTCGCTCGAAGCCGACAGCGCTGTCGAATGAATGGAGACAGCCCATGAGCTGGTCCCGCGACGAACTCGACGAGATGATCCGCCGCTGGGTGGACGAGAACAAACAGTGTGAGGCCGCCGGCGACTGGAAGTCGTTGGAGCACTTCTACACCGACGACGCCACCTACGGGTGGAACTACGGTCCGCAACAGGAATTCATGGCCGTCGGGCGCGACGAGATCCGTGATATCGCGCTCGGCCAGGAGATGTTCGGGCTCGAGGGCTGGACGTATCCGTACCAGGAATTCGTGGTCGACGAGCGCACCGGCAGCGTCATCGGATTCTGGAAACAGGTCAACGACCAGCAGCGCCCGGACGGCCGCCCGTACAGTCCGGAAGGCCTGGGCGGCAGCTGGTTCCGCTACGCCGGCGACTTCCGATGGAGCTGGCAGCGCGACTTCTTCGACTTCGGCAATGTGACGGCGCTGTTCGTGGAGATGATCTCGAACAACGCGCTCTCGTCCGGCATGCGCAAGCGCATGGAGCGGTCCCTGTCGGGCGAACCGCTGCCCGGCTGGTACCCGGTCGGGAAGGGGCCGATTCCCCTATGGTGACCAGCAGATACGCGTCACTCACCCGATCCGAGCTGGCCCTGCTGGTTCCGGAACTGCTGCTGTGCGGACACCTCATCGACCGGTCCGGGATGGCGCATGTGCTGGGCGCGCTCGGCCGGGAAGGCATGACCGCGGTCGCCATCGACGAATGGCAGCTGGCCAGCCCGGTCTACACGCGGCGGATGCGGCGCGCGCTCGGCATCACCGGTGACGGGGTGGACGCCATCTTCAAGGGCTTCCAGCTGGATATCGGCGCGCCACCGCAGTTCATGGACTTCCGCTACCGGGTGATCGACCACGATCACGGGGAATTTCATCTCGACCACTGCGGCGCGCTCGCCGACGTGGAGCCGATGGGGACCGAATTCGTGGTGGCCATGTGCCACGACATCGAGGACCCCACCTTCGACGCGACCGCCCTGGCCACCAATCCACACGCCCAGGTACGGCCCGTGCATCGGCCGCCCCGGGTACCCGCCGATCGGAAGCCGGTGTGCGCGTGGACGGTAACCATCGACCCCGCACACGAACCGCCGACCCCGCACGAGGACGCGCAGGTGGTGGCCGGATCCGAGGCCGCCGCCACCGTGCTCGACCCCATCGACCCGGAGGATCCCGGGCAGGCCGACTATTCGGGTCCGCTGCTGAGCGATCTGCGGTTCGAGGACTTCTCCCGCTCCGCGCTCATCCGCATCGCCGACGAGGTGTGCCTGCAGCATCATCTGCTCACCCTCGGGTATCGAGCGGCGGTCGAAGCGCGTGCGAAACCCGAAGTGGCCCTGGATATCCTGCGCAAACAGTTCACGGGCATCGCGGGTCTCACCGCCGGACGCATCCGCGCGGCCCTCGGGCTCGGCGATGACATGGCGGCGCTGGCCAAGGTGCTGCGCCTGCATCCGGCGTTGAATCCGGCCGCCTACGTCGACGCCGAGGTCTGCGCCGAGACCACCGGCGGCGAGCAGCTGGTCGAACTGCGTATCGGCCGCGGCTGCGGTGCGGTCGACGACGGCGCGTGGCCCGCCCTGCTCGACGGCGAACACCTCGCGCCGCTCGACGCCCTGGTGCGCGGGGTGAACCCGCGTTTCCACACCCGCGTCCGCACCGCCGCGGAATGCGGTCTGACCGTCGAGATCGGTTGTGCCGACCTGCCGTATCGGGAAGCCGACGAGGTCGCCATCACCCGGTTCAGTTCCGGGGCGGCCTTCACCTTCACCGACCGGGGCACGCCGCTGCCGCTCACCGTCCTCTAGCCGGAACACACCAGGAGAAACGGCCATGGCGTGCAACTTCGCCGACCTCTACGAACACTCGGCCGACGCCGTGCCGGACCGGACCGCCGTGATCGAGGGGACACGGCGGCTCACCTTCGCCCAGCTCGACGCTCGCGCCAACCGGCTCGCCCACCACCTGGCGGCGGCCGGGGCCGGGCCCGGCACCCATATCGGGTTCCATATGCACAACAGCGTCGAGAGCCTCGAAACACTGTTGGGCTGCTACAAGATTCGCGCGGTCCCGGTCAATATCAACTACCGGTACCGGGCCGAGGAACTGCGCTACGTCTACGACAACGCCGACCTCGAGATGGCGGTGCACCACCGCTGCTACGCACCGCTCATCGAGGAGATCCGCGACCAGCTGCCGAAGCTGCGGCACACCCTGGTCGTGGAGGACGACCAAGGGGGCGCGGGGCTGGCCAGCCGATCGCAGTCCTACGAGGAGGCGCTCGAATCCGCCCCCGGCGCGCGGGATTTCGGGCCGCGTAGCGCCGATGACCACTTCATCATGTACACCGGCGGCACCACCGGCCTGCCCAAGGGTGTGATCTGGCGGCAGGAGGACATGTGGCGGGTGCTCGGCGGTGGCATCGACTTCTACACCGGGGAACCCGTCGCCGATGAATACCAGCAGTCCCGGGTGGCCGCGCAGAACGAGTTCCCCATGACCTGGTTCGTGCTGCCGCCGCTCATCCACGCCGCCGCCATGATGCCGACCTTCACGGCGCTGTGGTCGGGCAACGCGGTGCTGTTCCAGCCGCGCTTCGATCCCGACGAGGTGTGGCGGGTGGTGGCGCGGGAACGACCGCACGTCCTGGTCGTGACCGGCGACGCCATCGCCCGGCCGCTGGTCGACTCGTATCGGGCCGCACCCGTGGACGCCTCCTCGCTCGTCTCCATCGGATCCGGGGCGGCGCAGCTGACCCAGCCGGTGAAGAACGCACTGCTGGAACTGTTCCCGAGCACCCTGGTCACCGAGTCCATCGGGTCGTCCGAAACCGGTTTCGGCGGAATCGGATTCGCGCAGAAAGACGATGATCCGGCCCGGGCGCCGCGGGTGACCACCGGTCGCGGCGCGCTGGTGGTCGACGATGACGGACGGCCCGTGGCACCCGGCGGGGAGGGATGGGTGGCCAAGACCGGCAATGTGCCGATCGGCTACTACAAGGATCCGGTCAAGACCGGCAAGCTGTTCCGCACGGTGGACGGAGTGCGCATGGTGATCACCGACGATCGTGCGCGCGTCGAATCCGACGGGTCGGTCACGTTGATCGGGCGCGGCAACATGGTCATCAACACCGGTGGGGAGAAGGTCTTCCCCGAGGAGGTGGAGGCCACGCTCAAAGCGCATCCGTCGGTCTACGACGCGGTGGTGGTGGGGGTACCGCACGAGCGCTGGGGTCAGCTGGTGGCGGCCGTGGTGTCCCCGGCTGACGGCGGCATCGACCTGGCGGCACTGGAGGCCCATGTGCGCGAGCGCCTCGCCGGATACAAACTGGCGCGGCGGATCTGGGTGGCCGAGACCGTCGCCCGCACCCCGAGCGGGAAGCCCGATTACCGGTGGGCGCAGGCATATGTCGCCGAGCGCGCGCCAGACCATGAAAGTAGGTGACCGGTGAGCGGACGAACTGCGCGAAACAACCGGCGCGCCTTAGTGAAACCTGTTCTAATTCGAACATGGTAGATGCCCACACCGTGCTCGGCGAACAGGTCAGCATGCCGGTGCGGATCCGGCACGCGGACGCGAGTTCGGCGCTGTTCCTCGTCGACGCCCGGGCCGCCGCCGAACTGCTCGCCGGCACCGGGCTGGAGCCGCTCACCCTGCTCGGCAAGGCCGTGCTCTCGCTGGCCTTCGTGCGCTACGTCGACGGCGACCTCGGGCCGTACCACGAATTCGCGTTCTCGATCATGGCGAAACAGCCCGGGCGCAAGGACAGCACCGGGGCCTACATCCACTGGCTGCCGGTGAACCAGAGCTTCACCTGCGAAGCGGGACAATCGATCTGGGGCTTCCCTAAGCTCATGGCCGATATCGACATCACGCCCGACGGGCGCGGGCACCGGTGCGAGGTCCGCGTCGACGGGCAGTTCGTGCTCGCGCTGCGGGTCGCCGCCGGTGTCCCGATGCCCGCCGGCGCGGGCGGGGCCGCCATCGACGCCTACACCTCGCGCAACGGAATCCTGCGGCGCACACCCTGGATCATGAACCCCGGCCAGGTCCGGGGACGGCCGGGCGGCGCCCACATCCACCTCGGAGACCACCCCGTCTCCCAGCAACTGCGCGCTCTCGGGCTGCCCGGGCGCGCACTGTTCTCCAGCCGGATCGGCGCGCTCCGCATGACCTTCGAGGACGCCACCACGGTTCTGCAGACCCAGGAGGCCCGATGAGCCGCACCGCCCTCGTCACCGGAGCGGCCAGCGGCCAGGGCCGCGTCGTCGCGCAACGGCTCGCCGCCGCGGGCTGGCAGGTGGCCGCCGTCGACGTGAACGCCGACGGGCTGGCCGTCACCGCCGCGCGCTCGCCCAACACCCACACCTACGAATGCGACGTCTCCGACACCGCGCAGGTGCGGGCCGTCGTCGACAAGGTGCGCTCGGAACTGGGGACCATCGACCGGCTGGTGCACGCGGCCGGCATCGGCCACGTGCACGCCTCGGTGCTGGACCACGACGTGGCCCTGATCCGGAAGATGATGGACGTCAACTACATCGGGACCGTCAACCTGGTGCAGGCGGTCGTGCCCGCCATGCGGGACGCGGGCGCGGGGACCGTGGTGCTGTTCGCCTCGCTGGTCGGCTGGCTGCCCTCACCCGGCATGGCCGGATACACCGCGTCCAAGCACGCGGTCATCGGCTTCGCCGACAGCCTCGCCTACGAACTGCACGGCACCGGCGTGCGTCTGTTGGTCCTGTGCCCGCCCGGGGTCGAGACCCCGTTCCTGGACGTGATCCGCGAGGAGAACGCCAGCGTGCTCGGCAACGCCGTCCCCGTCAGCCCGGAATTCGTCGTCGACACCCTGGAAAAGGCGCTGGCGGCACGGAAGACGCCGCTCTACGTCTTCCCCGGAGAGGCTCGGACCGCCTACTACATGCGGCGATTCCTGCCCGGCGTGGTGCGCGCCATCGTCCGGCGCACGATCAAACCGACCGAGTAGAACCCCCGAACGTGGATGCCGGCACGTGCTCCGATCGGCATCCGCTCCGGTGCTGGGCGGCCGGGCTCTGCGGCCGCCCAGCACCCGTATCCCGCAACCATCCAGCGATAATTCAGTAGCGCTATCACTCCCCTCCGGGCACTCTGGGCTCTCTGCAAGCACTAGCCGAGAGGGGGATGAATGAGTACGCGCACGTCCGCGGTTCGGCTGGTTCTGCGCTACTACGGCCGGGAAATGGCCCGGCGCAAAGCCATCACGATCACGGCCATGCTGGGGCCCGCCCTCGGCAATATCTGCCAGCTCTACATCGCGCCGCTGCTGGTCGCGATCGTCGTCGGCAAGGTCGCCGCCACCGGCGACTCGTCCATCGGCGCGCTCGCACCCTACGTGGTGGGATTCGGCGCGCTGCTGTTCATCGCCGAGGTGTGCTGGCGCGTCGGCATCCACTTCCTGAACCGCCTGGACGCCAACGGGATCGAGAACCTCTACAACACCGCGATGGACGAACTCCTCGCCAAGGACTCCGCGTTCTTCCACAACAACTTCGCGGGCTCGCTGACCAAGCGCGCGCTGAGTTTCGCCACCCGGTTCGAGGACTTCGCCGACACCTTCGCCTTCGAGATCGTCGCCGCCTTCGTGCCGCTGACCTTCGCGTCGGTGGTGCTGTGGCGCTACGACCCGATGCTGGTCATCGTGCTGCTCGGCCTCATCGCCGTCAGCGGCGTGGTCGTCGCCCCGCTCATCCGGCGACGCCAGCATCTCGTCGACGACCGCGAGGCGGCCATCGCCCTGGTATCCGGGCACGTCTCCGACACCCTGTCGAACATGCAGGCGGTGCGGGCCTTCGCGGCCGAACCCGAGGAGATCGCCGAACACCGGCGGCGGGTCGCGGTGCAGCGGCGAAAGTCGTTGCTGTCGTGGGATTACAACAATCTCTACATCGACACCGCCATCACCCCGCTGATGGTGATCGTGAACGTGGCCGGACTGCTCATTGCCCTCGGCGTGGGCGGCGGGCACGCGTCGGTCGAGGTGATCATGGTGGCCTTCACCTACTACTGGAACGCCACCGGGATCATGTTCCGGTTCAACCAGATCTACCGGCGGCTGGAGAGCACCACCACCGAGGCCGCGCAGTTCACCGAACTGCTGCTGGAATCGCCGACCGTGCTCGACATCGCCGAACCGGAACCCTTGCGGCCCAAGGGATCCGACATCCGGTTCGAGCAGGTGAACTTCGCGCACGCGGGGGCGCAGCCGCTGTTCCGCGGCCTGGACCTGGACGTGCCCAGCGGTGCGCGCATCGGCCTGGTCGGCCGTTCCGGCGGCGGCAAGAGCACGCTCACCCAGCTGCTGCTGCGCATGATGGACATCGACGGCGGCGTGATCCGCATCGGCGGACAGGACATCTCACGACTGCGCCAGAGCGATCTGCGCAGCCTGCTGTCCTACGTGCCGCAGGACCCGGCCATGTTCCACCGGTCACTGAGCGACAACATCCGCTTCGCCCGGCCCGAGGCCACCGACGACGAGGTGCGGCGCGCCGCCAAGGCCGCGCACGTCACCGAATTCGCGGACGGGCTGCCCGAGGGCATGGACACGCTCATCGGCGAGCGCGGCGTGAAACTGTCCGGCGGGCAACGCCAGCGGGTCGCGCTCGCGCGGGCCATCCTGCGCGACGCGCCGATCCTGCTGCTCGACGAGGCCACCAGCGCCCTCGACTCCGAGAGCGAGCTCCTGGTGCAACAGGCGCTCTGGGAGTTGATGGAAGGGCGTACGGCGCTGGTGGTCGCGCACCGGTTGAGCACCGTGGCCGGGATGGACCGGCTCATCGTGCTCGATCGCGGGCGAATCGTCGAACAGGGCAGCCACGAGGAACTGCTGCGCGGTGAAGGCACCTACGCGCAGCTGTGGCGGCACCAGTCCGGCGGATTCCTGGCCGAGGAAGTGGCCGCCCGCTGATCGGTCGAGGTGGTGACGGGAGAGGTTCCGTCGCCACCTCGGCTCCGGGGGAGCAGTCCCCGGAAGTCCTCGAATTCCTCAGTTGCCCTGGAAGTTCGGCTTGCGCTTCTCGGCGAACGCGCGCGGGCCTTCCTTGGCGTCATTGCTGCGGAAGACCGGCAGGCCGACCTTGGCGTCGATCTTGAACGCCTCTTCCTCGTGCAGGCCCTCGGTGTCGCGGATGACCTTCAGGATCGCCTGCACGGCCAGCGGGCCGTTGTTGTTGATCAGCTCGGCGATCTCCAGCGCCTTGTCCAGCGCGGTGCCGTCCGGCACCACGTGGCCGATCAGGCCGAAGTTCAGCGCCTCCGCGGCGGTGATGTGGCGGCCGGTCAGCAGCAGCTCCGCGGCCACGGTGTACGGGATCTGACGCGGCAGCCGCACCGCCGAGCCGCCCATCGGGAACAGGCTCCACTTCGCCTCGGACACACCGAACTTGGCGCTCTCACCGGCGATGCGGATGTCGGTGCCCTGCAGGATCTCGGTGCCGCCCGCGATGGCCGCGCCCTCGACCGCCGCGATCAGCGGCTTGGTCAGACGGCGGCCCTTGAGCAGACCCGGCATGCGGGACGGGTCGAAGGCCGAACCCTCTTTCATGCCGTCCTCGGGCTTGTTCTTGTTCATGTTCTTCAGGTCCGCGCCCGCGCAGAACGCGCCGCCGGCGCCGGTGAGGATGCAGGAGCGGATCTCCGGATCGTTGTCGACCGTGTCCCACGCCTCGGTCATGATGGCCAGCATCTCGCCGGTCAGCGCGTTCTTGGACTTCGGGCGGTTCATGGTGACGATGAGCGTCGCGCCACGCTTCTCGACCAGCGCGTGCGGCTCGGTGTTGGCGGGGGTTTCAGCAGTCGTCGCGGTCATCGCCGACCCTTCTTTCGCTATGGACGATCCAAGATTCCGGCACGAAAGTACCCCGCGCCGTTGTCCTAAACAATAACGTGTTCTAGTTTGAGTCATGGTGACCGCCGTCACGGGCGGCAAGTAGTGGAGAGAGTCCCATGAGCACAACGAGTAAGGCGAAGCTTCCGCCGCGCGTCACGGAATCCCTCATCAACCGGCTGACCGCGATGGTGACCGCGGGCAAGGCCGGCGAGGCCCGCGAGCCCTTCGAGATGACCGAGGTCTACACCGGCGACGTCGTCGGCTACCTGCCGCAATCCTCCCCCGAGGACGTCGTCGCCGCCGCCGAAATGGCGCGCGCCGCGCAGCGGGAGTGGGCCGCCCGCCCGCTCAAGGACCGCCTCGCCGTCTTCGAGCGGGCCCACGAACTGCTGCTCACCGAGATCGAGACGCTCGCCGACCTGATCCAGATCGGCTGCGGCAAGGCCCGGCGCATGGCCATCGAGGAAGTGTGCGACACCCCGCTGGTGATCGCGCAGTACCTCAAGACCGCCGAGAAGACGCTCAAGCCCAAGAAGCGCTCCGGGCCCATGCCGGTCATCACCTCCTCCACCGAGGAGCACCGGCCCAAGGGTGTCGTCGCGGTCATCGCGCCGTGGAACTTCCCGTTCGCCATCTCCATGTCCGACTCCACCCCCGCCCTGATCGCGGGCAACGGCGTGATCATGAAGCCGGACAACAAGACCGCGCTGTGCACCCTGTACGGCATCGAACTGCTGCACAAGGCGGGCCTGCCGCGCGGGCTCGTCCAGGTGGTCTGCGGCGTCGGCCCCGACGTCGGGCCGACCCTGATCGACAATGTCGACTTCGTCATGTTCACCGGCTCCACCGCCACCGGGCGCACCATCGGCGAGCAGTCCGGGCGCAACCTCATCGGCTGCAGCCTCGAACTCGGCGGCAAGAACCCGATGATCGTGCTCGACGACGTCAACTTCGACGAGGCCATCCCGTCGATCCTGTTCGCCGCCTTCGGCAACGCCGGCCAGATCTGCATGCACATCGAGCGCATCTACGTGCAGGAGCGCATCTACGACGAGTTCCTGCGCCGGTTCAGCGCGGCCGCGGAGGAACTCGCCGGGAAGACGGGCGCGTCCTACGACTTCGAACCCGAGATGGGGTCGCTGGTCTCCGTCGACCACATGAAGCGCGTGGCGGCGCATGTCGACGAGGCGCGGGAGAAGGGCGCGACCATCGTCACCGGCGGTAACCCGCGCCCCGACCTCGGACCGGCCTTCTTCGAGCCGACCGTCCTCACCGACGTCACCAAGGACATGGCGCTGGCCACCATGGAGACCTTCGGGCCCGTCGTCAGCATCTACAAGTACAAGACCGACGACGAGGCCGTGGCTCTCGCGAACGACACCGCGTATGGCTTGAACGCCGCCATCTGGACCGGAAACATCGACCGCGCAACGAAACTCGCCGAGCGCATCGACTCCGGCTCGATCAACATCAACGACGGCTTCATCACCAGCTACGCCGCCAAGGGCACGCCGTCGGGCGGCGTCAAGCAGTCCGGCGTCGGCACCCGGCACGGCGCGGCCGGTCTGCTGAAGTACACCGACACCATCAACGTCGGTGTCCAGAAGAAGCAGATCATGGCCTCCCGCTCGTCCATGCCGTACGAGAAGCAGCTCAAGTCGACCCTGGTCACGCTGCGCCTCATGCGGCGCCTGCACCTGGGCTGACCGCCGTCCGCGCTGAAAACGGTTCCACCACGAAGGGTCCCGGCCGCCCGGCCGGGACCCTTCGCGCCGAGTCAGGGACGTCGCGCGGTCAGCGACAGGTGCGCGACGCCGATGATGTGCGATCCCATCGAGAACGACGCCACCGTGGGGGTCGTGGTCGCGGGCAACCCCAGACTCGGCGTGTCCAGCGCCAGCACCGAGATCTGGTAGGCGTGCGGACGGTCCCCGCTGGGCGGGCACGGGCCCAGATACCCCGGCGCACCCGCGTCATTGGTTCCGGCCACACCCGCCGCGCCGGCGGTGAAATCGGTTGCGGTGGAGGGGATATCCCAGTTCACCCAATGCCAGAAGCCCGCGCCGGTCGGGGCATCCGGATCGAACATGGTGACCGCGAAGCTCTTCGCCCCGGCCGGAGCCCCCGACCATTGCAGCCGGGGTGCGCGATTGGCGGCGGTGCACCCGAACGCGCCCGCGTAGAAGTCGGCGGGAAACGCGTGATCGGCGGTGGCGTCCCCGGTGGTGACCGTGAACCGCGCGGCCGAAGCGGGCACCACGGGCCGAACCTGAACGGACGCACTCGGATTCGCGGTCGTCGTGGCCGGCGCCGATTCCTTGTCACTCCCGCACGCGGCGGCGGACAGCAGGGCCGCCACGGCGAAGGTCGCGGAAACGGTGCGTGCGATGCGAGTCATGGCGGTTCTCCTTCGATGTCCGATTGGCAAGACGAGCATCCCGAAATCCGGGACACCCAGGGAGAGCCTCCGCACCCTGGTATTCCGCATACCACCCACCCGCCTCCTAGGCTGGACGCGAGAGAACGGAGCGCGACCATGGCCACGCCGACCCCCGGACAACAGCTGGGCTCGTTCCTGCGCGCCATGCGCGAGCGTTTGTCCCCCGAAGCAGCCGGTCTGCCCACCGTCGGTCAGCGCCGCACGCCGGGCCTGCGCCGCCAGGAAGTGGCCCAGCTCGCCGCCGTCAGCATCGACTGGTACATCCGTCTCGAACAGGGTCGCGTCGGCACCCCCGGCGCCGCGGTCCTCGACGCCCTCTCCGAGGCCCTGCGCCTCACCGACGCCGAACGCGCCCACCTGCATCTCATCGCCCGCCGCGCCACACCCCCGGCCCGCACCCCGGTCGCCGCACCGCCCGCCTCACTCCTGGCGATCCTCGACGGCATGCCCGCCCTGCCCGCCTACCTCACCGACTTCCGCCTGGACGTCCTCGCCCGCAACACCGCCGCCGTAGCCCTCTTCGGCCCCGGCTTCGACTCCGGCACCAATACCGCCCGCCTGACCCTGCTCGACCCCGGCATCCGCGCCAGTCAACTCGACTGGGCGCGCATCGCCCGCGAAACCGTCGGCATCCTCCGCCGCAACCAGGCCCGCCACCCCGCCGACCCCGGCCTGCGCGCCCTCATCGACGAATTGCGCACGGACAGCCCCGAATTCGCCGACTGGTGGGACGACCACACCGTCCAGGACCGCAGCCACGGCACCAAACGCATCCGCCACCCCGAAGCCGGCGACCTCACCGTCGCCTACGACAGCCTCACCAGCCCCAACGACCCCGACCACACCCTCACGATCCTCACCCCCGCCGACCCCGCCACCACCGCCGCCCTGCGCACCCTCCTCACCGCCCACGCAAACCGCCTGGCCACCACCCGACTTCGCCCCGTAGCAGGCTGACCCCCGCGTATCGTCGCGCTCCATGAGCACAGCCGCTGACACCACCGCCGTGATGAATCTGATCGCCCGGTACGCCGAACTCGTCGACGCCGGAGACTTCGCCGGAGTCGGCGCACTGTTCGCCGAAGGTGAGTTCGTCGGTGGCGGCGGCTCGGTCCGCGGCAGCGCGAACGTCGAGCGGATGCTCCAGCACATGGTCATCCGCTACGAGGACGGCACCCCGCGTACCCACCACGTCACGACCAATATCGCCATCGAATTCGACGAATCGCCCGACACCGCAACCACACGCGCCTACTTCACGGTCCTCCAAGCCCTCCCGGACCTGCCCCTGCAACCCATAGCCGCAGGCCGCTACAACGACCGCTTCCACCGCCACGACGGCCAGTGGCGATTCGCCGAACGCCGGGTCACCATGACCTTGACGGGCGACCTCAGCCACCACCTGCGAGTCCGCCTTCAGCAAGGTGAGTGACGTTCCGATCATGGGCCTTGGGCGGTCCTGCTGCGAACGCCCTGCGGACTGTGAAAGCCCCGGCGTGCCAGGGCTTTCCGTGAGGCGTGACTACTTCTAGGCCGAGAGGCTGCTGAGGAGGCCGCCGATCACCGGGATGGAGCTCGCGCTACCGGTTCCAGCCGGGGTGGTCGGCGGGGCTGCGGAGACGGTCACATCCAGCGGACCTTCTGTGCCGGTGTAAAAACCATCCTGAACGTCGGCCGAGAACGTGTAGGTGCCGGCGTCGGCCGGAGTCCAGGTGAATGACGCCGCGGACTGGCCGTCTTGAATGGTCAGGGTGTGATATTCCGCAGTGCCATTGTGGATGACGACGAATCTCAATAGGGTGCCTACCCGTCCCTTCCCGCTGACTTGGTAGGTCGTACCTACGTAATGACTGGCGCCTGAGACCGTCAGGTTGTTGACGGTAACGTCGGCCATCGCGGGCGATTCGGCGAGCACCGCCGCGGTGCTCATAGCAGCGAGCCCAGTCGTGACGGCTACCGCCCAGCGGATGCGTGTGGTACTCGAGCCCGTCCCCCTTCGAGAATTCCTGTGGCACTTGGCCTTTGCTCGCCCCTGGTCGGGAGCTTCTGCAGGCTACCCAGGAAGTGGAAGGCACGCGCTTCATCGAATCGGTCGCTGTATAGGTCGGACCGCTCATTTCAAGATCATTGGTAGTCTGCGCGAGTCCTCGATCTATGAGGATTTTCGACACAGGAGGAACTCTTGAACGTGACACGAATCGGCCGTGGGCTGGCTGTCGCCCTTGCCGGGCTCGCAATCTCCCTCGGGGCAGCGTCCGTGACAACGGCGCCCGCGTCGGCGGACATCGTCACTGTCAATATGTATGGCACCATTACGGTCCCGGGTGACGTGCACTACGCGAACTCCACCTACACGGTGATTCTCAGCGACGCGGGCAACGGCCACTATGGCGCCCAGGTGACTCTCGTCGACTCGGTCAACGGCTCCGTCGAAGCGAGCTATGACGCTATCGGAGCTTCGACGGCCACGGATGCCTCGCGATTGTCCTTCCAGTGGGCGCCGAAGACCGTGGGCGACCACAACATGGTCGTCCGGTACTACTGGCCGACGACCGGTTACACCTTCCAGATTCCCACTCAGGTATCCGTGACAGCGGCCCCGGCTCAACCCGGCGGCACCGGAAGCGCCGGCTCGATCCCGGTCATCGGCGGCCTGCTGAGCAGCCTCTCGGCCAAGTGACCTTCCGCCAGGGAACGACTCGCGGGTGAACTGAGCTCTCACCCATCGAGAAGGAGTCCAGCCGATTTGGCTGGACTCTTATCTCGGAAAACACAAAACCCCGGCTCTCGAAAGAGCCGGGGCCGAGTTGTGTCTCAACCACACAGTCGGGGTGACAGGATTTGAACCTGCGACCTCTTCGTCCCGAACGAAGCGCGCTACCAAGCTGCGCCACACCCCGTGAAGTGAACCTGCAGTAGCTTAGCGCACCGGTTGTCCAGGTGTTAAATCGGCTGGTCAGAAGGGCTAAAGGAGGCGGAAAGAGGCGAAGATCCGGCGGGCCAGATCGGGGGAGACGGAGCGGTCGACGCCGGTGTCGGCGACTATGACCAGGACCAGGGAGCCGCTGGTGGGGCCGGCGCTGACGGCGTAGGTGAAGACGGAGAAGGTGGTGGCGCAGCCGGCGGGGGCGGTGAAGGTGCCGGTGGTTTCCAGGAAGGTGCCGTGCAGGGTGTTGTCGCCGGAGTCGAGGGGTTGGGGGGTGCCCGCCTTCGACGAGGTTTGGGTGGACCAGCCCAGGCGGGCGGCGTGCGCGCCGATATCGGTGGCGGCCGCGGTGGCGTCGGAGAGGTCCGAGGTGGACAGAAACATGTTGGTGCGCACGTTGTTCGGGCAGTAGTCGACGCCCTCCTGGGCGAAACCGGCGGCCGGGATGTGGTCGGCGTCGGTGCCGTACTTGGTGGTGGAGAGGTCGACGGTCCAGTCTTGGGGGATGTCCCAGGCGGCCTTCAGGTCCTTGGGAACCACCACCTGGTAGCCGGGGATGCGTGGGGTCAGCGTGGAGGCCGGGGCGGTCGTGGAGGTGCGCGGGGCGGCGGTGGTCGGCTTGGGTGACGACGACGGGGTAGCGGGGGAGGGGGAGGAGCCGGAATCGCGCAGGACGAAGACGGCCGCGGCGATGGCGACGATCGCCACCACGACCGCGCCGATGGCCGCCAGCAGCCACAGGCGGCCGCGATCACCGCTCGGAGGCGGGTAGCTGCCCGGGGGTGATGATCCGGGCGCGACAGGGGCCGGGCCGGTGCCGTACGAATTCGCGACCGGTGGAACCGGATTCGGGCCCGAGACGTAGGGATTCGGACCAGACGCGTAAGGATTCGGACCCGACGCGTAGGGGTTGCGTCCGGGCGCTTGGGGATTCGGTCCGGATGCTCGAGGACTCGGTCCGGGGGCGTGTGGATTCCGGCCGGACGCTTGGGGGTTGGGTCCGGAGGGGTGCGGGTTCGGGCCGGGCACTTGGGGGTTGGGTCCGGAAGGGTGCGGGTTCGGGCCGGGCACTTGGGGGCCCGCGCCCGAGGCGTACGGGTTCTGGCCGGGGACAAGGGGATTCGGGGTTGGCCGATAGCGCGGCGGGGTGGCGGGGCGGTCGTGGACCGGGCCCTGCCACCAGTCGCCGCTGGAGGTCGTTCGATCCGGGTCGATGTTCTGGTCGTCGTGTTCGCCGCTCACCGCAGGCCCCCTGTCCGACGCGTCGTACCGCTACTGGATCGGGCGGATGCTGGCGAGGATCTTCTTCGCCAAGGTCGCGTCCACCGCCTGCGCGACACCGGTATCGGCGGCGATCGTGAACACGAAAGCGCCGCTGTCACCGGGGAACGCGAAGGTGTAGATCGAGTAGGTCGATGCGCAACCCGCGGTCGACGGGATGGCCGTCCCCTTGGTCTCCAGGTAGACGCCCTGCAACTGTCCGTCCGAGGACTGGAACGACTCCGGCGCGCCGGGCGTGGTGCCGGTGGAGGTGGACCAGCCGATGCGGCCCAGACGGGTCCCGATGTCCGCGGCGGCCTTGCCCGGATCGGTCTCGTCGGACTGCGTCAGGAACACGTTGGTGCGCACGTTCTCCGGGCAGTAGTCGACGCCGTCCTGCGCCAGCCCGGCCACCGGAACGGAGTCCGCGCCCTTGCTGAACGAGTCCTGACCGGTGTGGTCCGGCTTCCAGCCCTGCGGAATGTCATAGGCCGCACCGTTGTCCGGGATCGTCACGACCTGATAGCCGGGAATCACCGCGCCGGGCGTACCGGTCGCCTTCGGGGCGGTGGTCTTGCCCGGCGTCGGCTTGCCCGAGGACGGCGGTTTCGCCGTGGTCGAGGTGAGCGCGCTGATCAGCGACGGGGTCGTATTCGACTGGGCCGACGGCGAATTCGAGCCCTTGTTCACCAGTGCGACGATCCCCACCACCGCGACGATCGCCACCAGCAACGCGGCGAGACCACCGAACAGCCAGCCGCGGCCCCTGCCGCCGCCCGAGGGCGGGGGATAGCCCGGCTGTTGGCCGTAACCCGGCTGCTGAGCGTATTCCGGCGACCGGGCGAACGCCTGCGTCGGCGGATACTGCGGCGGCGGAACATACTGGCCCGCGGGCATCGGCGTGGTCGGCTGATACCCGGGCTGCGGCCACGGCTGCCCCGGCGGCTGATTCTGCTGCGGCGCCGGATAACCCGGCTGCCAACCCTGCTCCTGCGCGGGCGGCGTGCCCTGCCACCAGTCCGGATTGGGCTCCGAACCGCCGGCCTCGTCGCGGTGGTTGTCTCCACTGGTCACGATGGCCCCCTACTGAAACGACTACATACCGCGCTGTATATCGCGGCGGGAGCCCGGGGCAATATCGCCGCGGGACGATCAGCGTGCGACAGCCTCCGAGGACGCGGCTCGGCCGCGCCCCGACTCGGCCACCGGCTTCTTCGGCGGCGCGCCGACCAGCGTCAGCAGCGTCGCCTCCGGACGGCAGCAGAACCGGTACGGAGCCCACGGCGAAGTGCCCAGACCGGCCGACACGTGCAGCCGGGTGTGCGCGCCCCAGCGCGACGCGCCCTTCACCCGGGCCCGGTCGATCCCGCAGTTGGTCACCAGCGCGCCGAATCCGGGCACGCACAACTGCCCGCCGTGGGTGTGGCCCGCCATCACCAGGTCGTAGCCGTCGGCCGCGAACCGGTCCAGCACCCGCGGCTCCGGTGAGTGGGTGAGCCCGATGCTCAAGTCCGCCAGCGGATTCGGCGCGCCCGCGACGGTCTCGTAGCGGTCCCGCTTCAGGTGCGGGTCGTCCACGCCCGCGGTGGAGATCTTCACGCCCGCGACCTCGATATCGCGGCGCACATGGGTCAGGTCCAGCCAGCCGCGCTCGGTGAACGCCGCCCGCATGTCCTGCCAGGGCAGCGGATCGCCGTAGACCCGCTTGTGGTCCTTCTTGAAGTACTTGAGCGGGTTCTTCGGCACCGGCGCGAAGTAGTCGTTCGAGCCGAACACGAAAATGCCGGGACGCGCGAGCAATCCGCCCAGCGCCTGCACCACGGCGGGCACCGACTTCAGGTGCGAGAGGTTGTCCCCGGTGTTCACCACCAGGTCCGGTTCCAGCCGATCCAGCTCGCGTAGCCACGCCTGTTTCAGCTGCTGCCCCGGCATCATGTGCAGGTCGCTGATGTGCAGCACCCGCAGCGACGGCTTACCCGGTTCCAGCACCGGCAGCGTCGCCTCCCGCAGCGTGAAGGCGTTGCGCTCGATGAGCGTCGCGTATCCGATTCCGGCGACCGCGGCCCCGGCGGCTCCCAGGGCGGCACGGCTGAGGGCGGTGGTCGAGAAGACGGGCATTTGCCCAGAATAGGCGACCCGGCGGAGAAACATCGAGTCAAATGAGCTGGACCACGATAGAAGTCCCTCGTACCGTGTCGCTCATGTCGGAACTCAAAACCACGCTGCGCACGGATATGACCGCCGCCATGAAGAGCAAGGACGCGCTGCGCCTGGGCACCCTGCGGATGCTGCTGTCGGCGATCCAGAACGCCGAGGTCGCCGGGCCCGAGGCGCGCGAGCTTTCCGACCCCGAGATCATCGCCGTCCTGCAGAAGGAGGCGAAGAAGCGCAATGAGGCCGCCGTGGTCTACGAGCAGGCCGGGCGCGGCGAGCTCGCCGCCAACGAGCGCGCCGAGGAATCGATCATCGACGAGTACCTGCCCACCCAGCTCACCGAGGCCGAGGTCGGCGATATCGCCGACACCGCCATCGCCCAGGTAGCCGAGCAGATCGGTGAACGGCCCGGCATGCGGCAGATGGGTCAGGTCATGAAGGCCGCGACCGCGCTGGCCGCCGGGCGCGCCGACGGCACCCGGCTCTCGGCGGCCGTGAAGGCCCGCCTCTGAGGCGGCACCGCGGCGCTTCATGCGCTACCGCTATTAATACGAAAGGCCCGGAGCGAGTGACTCGCTCCGGGCCTTTCGTTCGCGGCTAGCGCGGGATGGGAATCGGGATCGGGATCGGCGGCAGCGCCGGGATCGTGATGCCCGGCAGCCCCGGCACCGACGGCGGCGCGTTCGGCGGCGCGGTCACCGGTATCTGCGAGCCGTCACTCACGTACATGGTGATCACCGAACCGGGAATCGCCGACCCATTGGGCGACACGTTCATGACCGTGCCCTTGCCCGCGCCCGGCTGGGTCACCACCGACACCTGGAAGCCCGCGCCGACCAGCGCCGCGTTGGCCTCGGCCTGCTGCATGCCGATCACGTCCGGGATCTGCGAATTGTTCGATCCGCGCACGTACTTGTCGTCGACCGGCGGCAGCACGGCCGGCGGGAACTTGTCGAGCACGTTCTTCATCGCGCCCAGGTAGGTGCGGGCCGGCTCGTTACCGCCGTACAGGTTTCCGCTGCCGCAGCTGCGCAGCGGGAACGAGCAGATCTCACCGGGGGTCGGGCTGTCGCCGTACACGTAGGACGCGCCCGCGAAACCGTTGGTGAAGGCCAGGAAGGCCGAGGACCGGTGACTCTCGGTGGTGCCGGTCTTCGCCGAGGTCGGAATGTTCCAGCCGACGGAATGCGCGGAACCGGCTCCGGTGCCGCTCACCACGTCCTGGCCCAGCGCCACCGCGAGGGTATTGGCCAGACCCGGATCGACCACCTGCTCACACGCCTGCTGGGTCAGCGGTACCTGCTTGCCGCTGCGGTCGACCACCTCGCGGATCGGGGTGGGCGGGCACCACTTGCCGCCGGAGGCCAGGGTGGCGGCCACATTCGACAGCTCCACCGGGTTGATCGCGACCGGTCCCAGCGTGAACGAGCCCAGGTTCTGGTCCTTGACCATGTCCGCGAGGCTCTGGTTCCCATGGCCGGAGGTACCGGGCAGGGTGTACGAGCGCATGCCGAGCCGGACCGCCATGTCCACGGTCGGGGCCACCCCGACGGCCTGGATCAGCTTGACGAAGGCCGTGTTCGGCGAGGTGGCCAGCGCCTCGGTCACCGACATCGAACCCTTGTAGGCGCCCGCGTTCTTCACGCAGTACGTCTCCGGCGGGCAGCCGGGCGTGCCGGAGTTACCCATGCCCTTGGCGGAGAAGAACGCCGGAACGTCGAGGGTGGCGTTGATGCCCAGGCCCTTCTCCATGGCCGCGGCCGTGGTGAAGATCTTGAAGATCGAGCCCGCGCCGTCGCCGACCATCGAATACGGCTGCGGCTGCACGGTCTGATGCGCGTTGGCGTCCAGGCCGTAGACCCGGCTCGAGCCCATGGCCAGCAGCGGATGCGAATCCTGGCCGGGCGCGATGATGTTCATCACCTCGGCGATGTCGTCGAGGTTCGGGTTGGTGTTGGCGGCCAGCGAGTCCCGCACCTGGTCCTGCACGGCCGGGTCCAGGGTGGTCTTGATCAGGTAGCCGCCCTTTTCCAGCTGATCGCGGCTGATGCCGGCGTTGGTCAGGTACTGCATGGCGTAATCGCAGAAGAAGCCGCGGTCGTTGGCCGCGATGCAGCCGCGCGAGAGGCCCTTGGGCTCGGGCAGCACGCCCAGTCCCGTGTCCTTGGCCTTACGGAACTCCTCCGCCCGGCTGGGCACGTTCTGGATCAGGGTGTCGAGCACGGTGTTGCGGCGCTCCAGCACGCCCGTGGGGTTGGTGTACGGGTTCAGCTTGGAGCTGGACTGCACCATGCCGGCCAGCATGGCCGCCTGCGTCATGGTCAGGTCCTTGGCGTCCACGCCGAAGTACGTCTGCGCGGCGTCCTGGATGCCGTAGGAGCCGTTGCCGAAGGGCACCAGGTTGAGATACCGGGTGAGGATCTCGTCCTTGGTGAGCCGCTTGTCCAGCGTCAGCGCCATGCGGATCTCACGGATCTTGCGGGCGGGGGTGGTCTCGGTGGCGGCCCGGCGTTCGGCGTCGGTCTTGGCCACCACGAGCAGCAGGTAGTTCTTCACGTACTGCTGGTCGATGGTGGAACCACCCTGGGAGACCTGGCCACCGGAGGTGTTGGTCAGGAAGGCCCGGAAGGTGCCCTGCCAGTCCACACCGTGGTGGTCGGCGAAGCGCTTGTCCTCGACCGAGACCAGCGCCAGCTTCATATTGTTGGAGATCTTGTCGCTGGGGACCTCGAAGCGGCGCTGCTCGTACAGCCAGGCGAAGGGCGTCCCATTCGCGTCCACCATGGTCGAGACCGCGGGCACGCTGCCCTCGACCAGTTCGGCGGAGACGTTGTCGACGGCGTCGGCGGCCCGGTTGGAGATGAACCCGAAGCCACCGGCGAGCGGGAACAGCAATCCGGCCAGCAGCACGGCTGCCAAGACGCACGCGCCTGCCAGTCTCCAGAGCGTTCGTGTGATCGGCACGGGCCCTAGCCTAATTGGCCTTTCGGACACTCGGTGTTCGCCCGCCACGGGTGTCCTTTCGTCCCCAAAAGTACGGACTGCCCGGTTCTTGGCAACGAATGCGTGGACGGACGTACCAGAAAATCTCGGGACGGTCTTGCGCAGCCGATACACGACTATCTAGATTGAGAACCCAGTGTGATAGAGCTAACACTCAAAGTGGAATGTGGTGCAGAACGCAGTGGGGTTGGGTAACTGCGCGCTGCACTCGCGATTCTGGAGCGCCGTGACCCGGTGTTCGGACTGCAAAGGGGCACACCAAATGCACATGACTACCCCGATCGCTCGATTGGACGTGGAGCAGGCCGAAGCGAGAATCGCCTGGGTTTCCCAGGCCCGATGCAAGGAAGTGGATCCCGACCAGCTGTTCGTGCGTGGCGCGGCACAGCGCAAGGCCGCCACCATCTGCCGGCACTGCCCGGTGCTGATGGAGTGCGGTGCTGACGCCCTCGACAACCGAGTCGAGTTCGGTGTGTGGGGCGGTATGACCGAGCGGCAGCGCCGTGCGCTGCTGAAGCAGCACCCGGAGGTGACGAGCTGGGCGGACTTCTTCCGCGTCCAGCGATCACAGAAGGTAGCGATGTAAGCGAGTATCCCTTACCTAGATCCCCCCTATAAGCAGAACGGATCGAGCCCGCGGGATGCGGGCTCGATCCGTGTCCGGGGTCGGATCGGGCATTTCAAACCAAAGGGTCGAAAGCCGACAACCGAGGCGAGGCCTCGGCGGGTCCGCGTCAGGCGGGCTTGGCGCCGGCCTCGACGAGCTGGTCACCGACGGCGCGCAGCGCCTCCAGATCGGCCACCTCGAAGGGCAGCGCGGTGACGGCCACGATGGGCACGCTCGGGTGGGCGCCCGTGAACCGGTGCAGCAGATGCTGTTCCCGCTTGGCGGTGGCGGCCCGATGGGCGTGGATGCGCAGTACCGCGGCCGCGAGCGCTTCCGGCGTCTCCGTCTCGGGTTCCGGCGTCGCGCCGTTCTCGGACTCCGGGACCAGGCGATCCGCCGCGACCTGCGCCTGCTCGGCGGACAGCGAGCTCAGGACCGGGTGGGTGCGGTTGAGCACCAGTCCGGCCATCGGCATCTTGTCGGTCGAGAGCCGGTCCACGAAGAAGCTGGCCTCCCGCAGCGCGTCCGGCTCGGCCGCGGCCACCACCAGGAAGTGGGTGCCCGGGCGGGACAGCATCGCGTAGGTGCGGTCGGCCCGATCCTGGAAGCCGCCGAACATCGATTCCAGTGACTGCAAGAAGACACTGGCGTCTTTGAGAAGCTGGCCGCCGACGATGGTCGAGACCCCGCGCAGCGCCAGGCTCATGGCGCCCGCCACGAACTTCCCGACGCCGCGGCCCGGGGCCATGATGACCCGGATCATCTTGCCGTTGAGGAAGTTGCCCAGCCGTTTCGGCGCGTCCAGGAAGTCCAGGGCGTTGCGCGAGGGCGGGGTGTCGACCACGATCAGGTCCCACTCCCGCTTGGCCGCGAGCTGGCCCAGCTTCTCCATCGCCATGTACTCCTGGGTGCCACCGAAGGAGGACGCGACGGTCTGGTAGATCGGGTTGGCGAAGATCTGCTCGGCCTTGTCCGGCGTGGTGTGCTCGAGCACCATGTCGTCGAAGGTGCGCCGCATGTTCAGCATCATCGCGAACAGCTCGCCCTTCGCCTCGGGCCCGAGTTCCACCTTCTGCGGCACATTGCCCAGGTCGCTGACGCCGAGCGACTGGGCCAGGCGTCGGGCCGGGTCGATGGTCAGCACCACGACCTTGCGGCCCGCCTCGGCCGCGCGCAGCGCGATGGCCGCGGCCGTGGTGGTCTTGCCGACGCCGCCGGAACCGCAGCACACCACGATCCGCGCCGACGGGTCGGCGATGATCTTCGAGATATCCAGGGGCACAGTGCCTGCCGGAACGACCATGACTAGCGAACCCCCTGCGCGCTCAAGACTTCGGCCAGCTCGTAGAGCCCGCCCAGATCCATACCGTCGGTGAGCGACGGCAGGTACAGCCGCGAGATGTCGAGCTGGGACAGCTCGGCGGCGCTCTCGTCCTGGGCGGCCAGGCGCGCGGAATGCTCGACGGTCTCGGCGACCAGGCCCTGGAAATCGGCCTCGGACAAGGCGACTCCGGCCTCGGCCAGCCCGGCCCGCAGCGCGTCGAGGTCGACGTCGCCGAGCGCGGCGCGTTCGCGCACCGAGCGCGGCAGGTAGCCCTCGCTGGCGCGGTTCACGATGACCGTGCCGATGTTCAGGTCGTTGGCGGTGAGTTCGGCGACGGCGTCGGCGGTCTCCTGCACCGGCAGCGCTTCCAGCAGCGTGACCAGGTGGATCATGGTCTGCTCGGAGTGCAGCAGCTTGGACACGCCCTCGGCCTGCGCGGCGATCGGACCGCCGCCGGCGATCTCGGCCATGGCCTGGGTGACGTCCAGGAAGCTGGCGATCCGGCCGGTCGGGGGCGCGTCGATGACGATCTCGTCGTAGGCGGGTTTGCCGGACTTGTCGGCGCGCACCGCGCATTCCTTGATCTTGCCGGTGAGGATGACGTCGCGCAGGCCCGGCGCGATGGTGGTGACGAACTCGATGGCCCCGACCCGGCGCATGGCCCGGCCGGCGAAGCCGAGGTTGTAGAACATGTCGAGGTATTCCAGGAAGGCGTGCTCGACATCGAGGGCCAGCGCCATCACCTCGCCGCCGCCGTCGGCGGTGGCGATGCGAGTCTCGGTGGGCGGCAAGGGCGGCAGATCGAACAGCTGCGCGATGGACTGTCTGCCCTCGACCTCGACCAGCAGCACCCGGCGCCCCCCGGCGGCCAGTGCCAGCGCGAGCGCCGCGGCGACCGTCGACTTCCCGGTGCCCCCCTTCCCGGATACGTAATGCAGGCGGGCCTTGTCCGCCCGCTCCGGCCAACCTGCTTCGACCCCCGGCTCAACCGAAACGGGCACTGCTATCGGTACTCCCACGCTCGCGAGCCTATAACTCGTTCCGGAATCCTGCGCACAGGACTTGGCAACTGTCTGATACACCACTCTGGAAATTCGTATTTCCTAATCCCGCAGCGTAGTCGGAGGGTCTGGACAACTCCGGGAACCGGGCCGGGGATACGCTCACCTCCATGAGTGAAGTGACCACGTGGGAGTACGCGACGGTGCCCCTGCTGACCCATGCCACCAAGGCCATCCTCGACCAGTGGGGTTCCGACGGCTGGGAACTCGTCACCGTGCTGCCCGGGCCGACCGGTGAGCAGCACGTCGCCTACCTGAAGCGGGCCAAGAGCTGATGGGGTGGGCCGAGAACCTGAAGGAACTCGGGCTCGAACTGCCGCCGGCGCCGAAGCCGGTCGCGGTGTACGTGCCCGGTGTCCGGACCGGTAATTACGTCTACACCTCCGGCCAGCTGCCGTTCGTGAACGGCGAACTGCCGCTCACCGGCAAGCTCGGCGCGGAGATCAGCGTCGAACAGGGCGCGGAGATGGCGAAACTGGCCGCGCTCAACGCCCTCTCGGTGGTGAACGATCTGGTCGGCCTCGACCAGGTGGTGCGCATCGTCAAGGTGGTCGGTTTCGTGGCGTCCGCGGCCGGTTTCAACAGCCAGCCGCTGGTCATCAACGGCGCGTCGGAGCTGCTCGGCGCGGTGCTCGGCGAGGCCGGGGTGCATGCCCGGTCCGCCGTCGGCGTCAACGAGCTGCCCCTGAACACCCCGGTCGAAGTGGAACTCATCGCCGAGGTGCGGTAGCTCCACCGACCTGCTTCCGGCACAGAAAGGCTTGGGGCACAGTCGGAAACGTGATGCGTTCAACCCTGGACGCATCACGTCAGCTGCATTAGGACGGAAAGATGACGCTCACCCACCCCGCGTACGAACAACTGCGGCAAGTGACTCCGTCCGCCGCCGTCGTTCTGGCCGACAACCCCAGCGGAATGACGTTGCAGGGCACCAACACCTGGCTGCTCCGCGCCCCCGGCGCCACCGAATACGTTGCGGTGGACCCGGGTCCGAAGGATCGCAAGCACACCGAGGCGCTGGTCCGCGCGACCGGCGGTGAGATCGCGCTGACGCTGATCACCCACGAGCACGCCGACCACACCGGCGGCATCGACCACCTGGTGAAGGCCACCGGAACCCCGGTGCGCGCCAAGGGCTCCGAATTCCTGCGCGGTTCGGGCACCGTCCTGGCCGACGGCGAGGTCATCGAGGCGGCCGGTCTGCGCATCACGGTGCTCGCCACCCCCGGCCATACCGGGGATTCGCTGAGTTTTCTGGTCGACGGCCCCGACGGCGAGCGGGTCCTGCTCACCGGTGACACCGTCCTCGGGAGTGGGACCACGGTGCTCGAATCGTCGGACGGCGCGCTCGCGGCGTACCTGGATTCGCTGAATCGCCTGGTGTCGGTGGCCCCCGGCCGCACCCTGCTGCCGGCGCACGGCCCGGACCATCCGGATGCCGAACCGGTCATCCGCTACTACATCGCCCACCGCCAGGAGCGCCTCGATCAGGTGCGTACCGCGCTGGAGAAGCTGGGCCCCAACGCCAAAGCCCTGCAGATCGTCGCCGAGGTCTATGCCGACGTCGACAAGCGGCTCTGGCCCGCGGCGCACAGTTCGGTGAAAGCCCAGCTGGCCTATCTGCGTTCGCGGGGCTAGGCCCGGATCGAGGCCGGAAACGCGAAAGGATCGGGCACCGCTACGGAGGTGATGCCCGATCCTTCTGACGTATTCGCTTGTCCGCCTCGCGTCAGCGAGCGCGGCGCGCCAGCCGCTCCGAGTCGGAGATCAACACGCTCTTGCCCTCGAGCCGCAGCCAGCCGCGGTGCGCGAAGTCGGCCAGGGCCTTGTTCACGGTTTCGCGGGAGGCGCCGACCAGCTGGGCGATCTCTTCCTGGGTCAGGTCGTGGGTCACGCGCAGGGCGCCCGCTTCCTGGGTGCCGAAGCGCTGGGCGAGCTGCAGCAGCGCCTTGGCGACACGACCCGGCACGTCGGTGAAGATCAGGTCGGCCAGGTTGTTGTTGGTGCGGCGCAGGCGGCGGGCGAGCACCCGCAGCAGCTGCTCGGCGATCTCCGGACGCTGGTCGATCCACGCCTTGAGCGCGTCGCGGTCCATGGTGACGGCTCTGACCTCGGTGACGGTGGTGGCCGTCGAGGTGCGCGGGCCCGGGTCGAAGATCGAGAGCTCGCCGAACATGTCGGACGGGCCCATGATCGTCAGCAGGTTCTCCCGGCCGTCGGGAGAGCGACGACCGATCTTCACCTTGCCCGAGGTGATGATGTACAGCCGGTCGCCGGGCTCGCCCTCATTGAAGATGACGTGGCCGCGCGGAAAATCAACAGGCTGCAGCTGTTTGGTGAGAGCGGCGACCGCGGTGGGCTCGACGCCTTGGAAGATGCCTGCTCTGGCGAGGGCCTCGTCCACGAATGTGCTCCTTATGGGAAATGGCTCTGTCCTGGACCGAAACGACTCGGCCGACAGTGCAGTCTACTTTGCATTACCGCCGGGTAGTGATAGACACCACGCGCCGAGCTGATACTCGGATGTGCGGAGCCCCAGTACGCGACACACAACGCAACGTGCGACACGCTTCACACGAATCTACGACACGCCGTGAGACCGGCGTCATGAAGATCGTAAAAAGTGGTCCGGGGCTCGAAGCCACCGGACCACCCGACCGCCGACCCTCCGGTCAGCTGGCCTGCGCGACGTCCATTCCCTTGGCCGCGGGCCGGGCGCGCCGGGGCCGCGCGGCGGCGGCCGGCAATCCCAGCTTGGTCAGATCGCTGACCTCGGCATTCGTGGCTCGATCGAGGTACTGCTGAACCTCCGGGTCGGGTTCGAGCAACTTCCGCAGCCGATTCTCGACCCGTTCCATCACCAACGCGAACAGCATCAGCGCTATCGGAAACAGCACCACAGCGAGTCCTTGCATAGGCAGCAGTAAACACGCCGAAGGTCTCAGATGGAACACGGCAGGCCCGCTGGCCGGTTGTGACGTAGCACCGGTTCCGTAAGGTGGACGCGTGCGTGTCTCTGAATCCAACGCGGCCCTGAGCGGGGCAGACCCGGATAATTCGGGCCTCGCGACAGTGAAATCGGACGGTGCCGCGGTTCCTGTCGAGGCCGCGGTCGATGTCGCGGATGCGCCATCGTTTTCGCGTCCGGCCAAAGCGCGCAAGCGCGACAAAGAGACTCGGACCGGCCTGGTCAGGCGTGCGCGGCGGATGTATCGGGAAATGACGCGGGAGTTCCCGGACGCGCACTGTGAGCTTGATTTCACTACGCCCCTCGAATTGGCGGTCGCCACAATTCTTTCCGCGCAGTGCACTGATGTCCGGGTGAACCAGACCACCCCGGCGTTGTTCGTGAAGTACCGCAGCGCACGCGATTACGCCGAGGCCAATCGCGCCGAGCTGGAGGAGTACATCCGGCCCACCGGCTTCTACCGCAACAAGGCCAATTCGCTGATCGGGCTCGGGCAGGAACTGGTCGAGCGATTCGACGGGGAACTGCCGAGCACCCTGGACGAGCTGGTCACCTTGCCCGGGATCGGGCGCAAGACCGCGAATGTCGTCCTCGGCAATGCCTTCGGGGTCCCCGGAATCACCGTCGATACCCATTTCGGGCGGCTGGTGCGGCGCTGGGGCTGGACCGCCGAGGAGGATCCGGTCAAGGTCGAGCATGCCGTCGGCGCGCTGATCGAGCGCCGGGACTGGACCATGCTCTCGCACCGGGTGATCTTCCACGGCCGCCGCGTCTGCCATGCCCGCAAGCCCGCGTGCGGCGCCTGCCTGCTGGCCAACGACTGCCCGTCCTTCGGGACCGGGCCGACCGATCCGGCCGAGGCCGCCAAACTCGTGAAGGGCCCGGAGACCGAGCACCTTCTCGAACTGGTCGGCCTGTGAGCGCCGAGGCGACGCGGGGCAACACCTGGTGGCGCTGGGTCCTGGCGGCGGTGATCGTCGCGGTGGCGGCGGTGGCCGCCCTCTGGCCCCAGCTCACCCGCACCGATGACGAGAACGACCGCTCGGCCGCGCCGTCGGCCACCTCGGTCGTCGAACCGGTTGTCCCCGAGTCCGATCGGGCCGCGGCGGCCCTGGCCGCCTGCCCATGGCCCAGCGGGGCCCCGGCCGGGGGCGGCGGCCCGCTCCACGGCATCACCCTCGACTGTCTGGCCGACGGCAAACCGGTCGACCTCGGCGCCGCGTTGGCCGGAAAGCCCGCGCTGCTCAATCTGTGGGCGTACTGGTGCGGCCCCTGCGCGGAGGAACTGCCACTGCTGCAACAGTTCTCGCAGCAGGCGGGCAGCGCGCTCACCGTGCTGACCGTGCACAGCGACCCCGGGACGGATAAGGCGTTGTCCCGGCTGAGCGGGCTCGGAATTCATCTTCCCGGCGTCATGGACTCCGGACACGCGGTCCGTACGGCGGTCGGCGCACCGCCGGTGCTGCCGATCTCGGTGCTGTTGCGCGCGGACGGCACCGTTGCCAAAGTCGTGGTGCGCCCGTTCCGCAGCGTCGAGGACATTTCCGATACCGTCGCGGCCGAGTTGGGAGTCCGGGCGTGAGCGGCGGTCGGCGGTGGTTTTCGGTGAGGGTGTGGTGATGAGACTCGAGGCGTCCAGCAATGGGATTCCGGTCTGGCTGAGCGGGGTGGCCGAACACGATCCGGCCGACCCCACCGGCGTGAACCCGGTCCTGCGTCGCAGTGCCATGCGGCGCTTCGCCGCCGCCGCGACCCGGCCCCGGGACGCGGCCGTGCTGGTGCTGTTCGGCGGCTCCCCGGACGCGGATCCCGCAGCGCCGGGCGGGCTTCCGGCCGACGCCGACGTACTGCTCACCCAGCGCGCCGCCACCCTGCGCCAGCACAGCGGCCAGGTGGCGTTCCCCGGCGGCGGGGTGGAGCCGCAGGACGACGGACCGATCAGCACCGCCCTGCGCGAGGCCAACGAGGAGACCGGCCTGGATCCGGCGAGCGTCGAGCCGATCGCGGTGCTGCCCAAGATCTTCGTGCCGCCGTCGCGGTTCGATGTGACGCCGGTGGTCGCCTATTGGCGCACGCCCGGCGCGGTGGGAGTGGTGAGCGAGACCGAGGCGGCCCGCGTGGCGCGGGTGCCGGTGTCGGAGCTCATCGATCCGGCCAATCGTTTCGTGGTGCGGCATCCGCTGGGCTATATGGGCCCGGCGTTCACCGTGGACGGAATGCTGGTGTGGGGGTTCACCGCCGGCGTGCTCGCCGGACTGCTGGCGGTATCGGGGTGGGAACACGAATGGGACTATCACGATGTACGTGATCTGCAGGCCTCACTGGCCGCGGTAGGGATGACATTATGAGCGCCTCGGGCTGGCTCGATCTCGGCATCATCATTCTGGCGTTGCTCGCGGCCACCTCCGGGTGGCGGCAGGGCGCGGTCGCCTCGGCGCTGGCCTTCCTGGGCGTGATCCTGGGCGCGGTGGCGGGCATCCTGATCGCGCCGCACATTCTGAAACATCTGAGCGAGGGCCGGACCCGGGTGCTGGTGGGCGTGCTGCTCATCGTGGCGCTGGTGATCATCGGCGAGGTCGCGGGCATGGTGCTCGGGCGGGCCGCGCGCGGCGGCATGCGGGATCCGTTCACCCGCAGCGTGGACAGCGTGGTGGGCGCGGGCCTGCAGGCGGTGGCGGTGCTGGCCACCGCGTGGCTGCTGGCGCTGCCGCTGACCAACTCCTCGCAGCCGGGCATCGCGGCCGCGGTCACCAACTCGCAGGTGCTGCGCAATGTCGACCATGTCGCGCCGGACTGGCTGCGCCGGGTGCCGACCGACTTCTCCAATCTGCTCAACACCTCCGGGCTGCCGGACGTCATCGGCCCGTTCGGGCACGTCCCGATCACCGCGGTGGAGCCGCCCGACGCCAGCGTGCTGCAGCTGCCCATCGCCCAGCAGTTGCAGGGCAGCGTGCTGCGCATCCGCGGTATCGCGCCCAGTTGCCAACGGCAGCTGGAGGGTTCGGGCTTCGTGGTGGCCCCGGAGCGGGTCATGACCAACGCGCACGTGGTGGCGGGCACCAACAGTGTCAGCGTGGACACCGCGCGCGGGCCGCTGGGCGCGACCGTGGTGCTGTTCGACTCGTCCAAGGACGTGGCGATCCTGGCGGTGCCGGGCCTCAACGCCCAGCCGCTGGCGCTGGCCCCGAAGGACGCCACCACGGGTGAGAGCTCCATCGTGCTCGGCTACCCGGGCGGCGGGCGCTACACCGCCAGCGCGGCGCGCGTGCGCGAGACGCTGAACCTCAAGGGCCCCAACATCTACCGGGACGCCGACGTCAAGCGTGAGGTGTACACCATCCGCGGTCAGGTCCGGGCCGGTAACTCGGGCGGCCCGCTGGTGGACACCGACGGCCGGATCCTGGGCGTGGTGTTCGGCGCGGCCGTCACCGACGACGACACCGGGTATGTGCTGACCCTCGACGAGGTGAAGCCGGAACTCGACGCGGCGTCGAGTCAGACCGCGGCCGTCGGTACCGGCAGCTGTGTGCTGAGCTGATGGACGCACCGAGCTGATCGACACCGAAACCGGCCCCCGGCGATCTGATTCGCCGGGGGCCGGTTTCGGTGGGCAGTCCGGTCAGGCCAGCAGTTTCGCGATCTCCGCGGTCACCGGTTCCGGATTCTCCTGGTGCGCATAGTGACCCGCGCCGGGAATCTCGACCAGTCGCCGCTCCGGCGACAGCTGCCGGCCCCGGTGGATGGTGCCGGGCAGGATGTAGGGGTCGCGGTCGCCGTACATCGCCAGCGTCGGCACCCGCACCGGCTCGCTCATGGCGGACATGAATCGCCGGCCGTCGGGCCGCCATTGACTGCGGAAGGCCCAGCGCTGGTATTCCAGCGCGCAGTGCGCCGCGCCGGGGATCCGGATGGCGGTGCGCATGCGGCGGGCGGTGTCGGCGAATTCCTCGGTGGCCGAGAAGTGTTCGCTGACCCGGTCGCGCAGCAGCAGTTCGATCTCGATGCCGTCGTCGCGGGTGAGCCGGTGCTCGGGCAGGCGCGGCAGCTGATAGCGCAGGAAGCCGGGCAGCCAGGCCGAGCGTTGCGCGTCGTCGCGCAGCACGGCCCGCTTCAGGGCCACCGGGTGTGGGGAGCTGATCAGGGCGATGGACCGCACCACGCGAGGGTGCAGGACCGCGGTGGCCCAGCACACCAGCCCGCCCTCGGCGTGCCCGACCAGGGTGGCCTCGGTGTGCCCGAGGGCCCGGACCAGTCCGGCCACGTCACCGGCGAGGGTCCAGCCGTCGTAGCCGCGCGGCGGCTTGTCGGTGTCGCCGTAGCCGCGCAGGTCCACCGCGACGGTGCGGTAGCCGCGCGCGGCCAGCCCGGTCAGCTGATGCCGCCACGACCACCAGAAATCGCCGAAACCGTGCAGCAGCACCACCAGCGGCGTGCTGGTTCCCGGCTGCGCCGGTTCGGCGGGCGCGGCCTCGACGACGTGGAAGCGAATGCCGTTGGCACGCACGTCGCGATGGGTCCACGGCCCGTCATAGCGGACTGCGGACGGATCCGGCTGCGAATTCGACGACACGCCGAAGGAGCGTAATCGAAGGTCTAGGCCCGGGGCTTGCTGACGTCCACGGAGTGCTCGTCGGAGTGGCTGAAGCTGCTCGACAGCAGCGTCTGGGTCTCCTTCAGCGATCCGATGGTCTTCTCCGGCGCGCGCAACTTGCGCACCTTGAGGTAGCCCAGCAGACCGCAGGCCGCGACCGCCGCGATCATCAGCAGGAACACCACCAGGAACGCGGCCCAGCGGGGCATCCACACGTCCAGCAGCTCGGCGAGGAAGAAGAAAAAGAAGAAGGAGCTGAACAGCAGGATGGTCAGCGCCAGGATGAAGAAGACACTGCCCTGCAGGCCCTTCTTGATCTCGCCGGTGACCTCGGTCTTGGCGAGCTCCACCTCGGCGCGCACCAGCGTCGACATCTGCTCGGTGGCGTCGCGGACCAGACTGCCGATGGTGGCCGACTGATGGGCGTCGATATCGGACAACGGAATCGAGGTGACGGTGCGGGTGCGGTTCCCGTCGTAGCCGTTACCGCCCTGTGTGAAGCTCAATTGCTCGACCCTTCTCCATGTCCCGGTAGTACGTTCCGGTGTCACTCTTGACTTTGCAGTGCGCGCTCGTCACGTCGTGCCTGGTGAGCACGGCCACGACGCAACAGTAGCGCCGAACCGGCCAGGGAAGCCGCCAAAGACGTGAGCAACACCGCCGCTTTCGCGAGTTCTGCCGCCGACCCGTCGCCGACGTCTTCCAAGGCCAGTTCTGCCACCAAGAGGCTAACGGTGAAGCCGATCGCGCCCAGTACCGACAGGGCGAACATGTCCCTGTACCCGAGATCACCCGGTCGTTCCGCGATCCCCAACCGCACGGCGAGCCAACTGGATCCGAAGATGCCGACCGTCTTGCCGACCAGCAGACCCAGGATGATGGCCAGCGACAGCCGGTTGGTGAACAGCTGTGACAGTACCGCCGAATCCAGCGGGACGCCGGAGGCGAACAGCGCGAACAGCGGTACGCACACGGCCGCGGAGATGGGCTGGAAGAAATGTTCGAGCCGGGCGGCGGGCACGCAGTGCTCGTCCTCGTCCGGGTCGGGGCGGACCCGGGTCAGCAGGCCGCACGCGACACCGGCCAGGGTGGCGTGAATTCCGGCCTCGTGCAGGGCGTACCAGGACAGTAGGCCGAGCGGCACGTAGAGGAACGGGGTCCCGATCCGGAACTTCTGGCCCAACGCCCACCCGGCGAAGCACAGCAGCGCGACCAGCAGCCACACCATCTTCAGTGTGGTGGTGAACAGGACCGCGATCAGCAGGATGGCGATCAGGTCGTCGACCACGGCCAGGCTGAGCAGGAACACCCGGGCGCTGGCCGGGATCCGCGACCCGGTCATGGCCAGCACGGCCAGCGCGAAGGCGATATCGGTGGCGACCGGGATGGCCCAGCCGCGATCCATGCCGTCCACGCCGTGGCCGACGGCCATGGCGATGAGCGCGGGCAGCATCACGCCGCCCAGGGCGGCCACGATGGGCAGGGTGGCGCGTTTGCGATCGGCGAGTTCGCCGACCACCAGCTCGCGTTTGAGCTCCAGACCGGCGACGAAGAAGAAGATGGCGAGCAGGCCGTCCTTGGTCCAGTCGGCCAGCGAGAGGTCCAGGTGCAGGGGCGCGATCGCGAGCCTGGTCTCGACCATGGTGGTGTAACTCGCGCTCCACGGTGAGTTGACCCAGATGAGCGCGCCCGCGGCGGCGATGAGAAGCAGTGTGCCACCGAAGGTTTCGGTTCTCAGATAGCGCGCTAGCTCGGATCGGACCTGTGCGATCACCGGGTGCACCTTTCAGCCGTTTCGTTCGACAGAACAGCGGCGTGCACACCACTGACGGGATCGACGGCACAACCGCATGCCGACCAGACTTCCCGGCACACCTTTTTGCGCAATTCTAACGGTTTGCCGGGAAATCTTCGGCCATCACCCGACGAGGAGGCCCCCTGACCAGTGATCAGGGGGCCTCCGCCGCGTCGATCGGATTTACGCCTTGCCGGCCCGGATGGCCTCGAAGACGTTGGGGTCCACCAGCGTTGAGGTGTCACCCAGTTCGCGGCCCTCGGCCACGTCGCGCAGCAGGCGGCGCATGATCTTGCCCGAGCGCGTCTTCGGCAGCTCCGGCACCACGTGGATCTCGCGGGGGCGGGCGATGGGGGAGATCTCGCGGGAGACCTCGGCCTTGAGCTCGGCGATCAGGTCCGCGCCGGTGTCCTCGGCCTCCCCGGTCAGGATCACGAACGCGACGATGCCCTGGCCGGTGGTGTCGTCGGACGCGCCGACCACCGCCGCCTCGGCCACGCCCGAGTGCCCGACCAGCGCGGACTCCACCTCGGCGGTCGAGATGCGGTGGCCCGACACGTTCATGACGTCGTCGACGCGGCCGAGCACCCACAGGTCGCCGTCCTTGTCGAGCTTCGCGCCGTCGCCGGCGAAGTACCAGCCCTTCTCGGCGTAGCGGGACCAGTAGGTGTCCCGGTAGCGCTCGTTGTCGCCCCAGATGCCGCGCAGCATGGACGGCCACGGCTCGTCGAGCACCAGGTACCCGTTGGCCTCGGTCTCGCCCAGCTGGACCGGAATGCCCTCCTCGTCGACGACTGTCGCGGAGATGCCGGGCAGCGGGGTCATGGCCGCGCCCGGCTTGGCCGCGGTGACGCCGGGCAGCGGGGAGATCATGATGGCGCCGGTCTCGGTCTGCCACCAGGTGTCCACGATGGGAGTCCTGTTGCCGCCCACCACATCCCGGTACCAGCGCCAGGCCTCCGGGTTGATCGGCTCGCCGACCGAGCCCAGCAGGCGCAGGCTCGACAGGTCGTGCGCGTCGGGGATCTCGCGGCCCCACTTCATGAAGGTGCGGACCAGCGTCGGCGCCGTGTAATAGATGCTGACGCCGTACTTCTCGATGATCTGCCAGTGCCGGTGCTCGTCCGGGAAGTTCGGGGTGCCCTCGTAGACGATCTCGGTGGCGCGGTTGGCCAGCGGGCCGTACACGATGTAGCTGTGCCCGGTCACCCAGCCGATGTCGGCGGTGCACCAGTACACGTCCTGACCGGGCTTGTGGTCGAACACCTGGTGGTGGGTGTACGCCACCTGGGTCAGATAGCCGCCCGAGGTGTGCAGGATGCCCTTCGGCTTCCCGGTGGTGCCGGAGGTGTAGAGGATGAACAGCGGGTGCTCGGCGTCGAAGGCCTGGGCCTCGTGCTCGGGGGAGGACAGCGCGACCGTCTCGTCCCACCACAGGTCGCGGCCCTCGGTCATCTCGGTGTCCAGGCCGGTGCGGCGCACCACGAGCACGTGCTCGACGGTCGACTCGCCCTCGGCGAGCGCCTCGTCCACGGCCGCCTTGAGCGGGGCCGCGGTGCCGCGCCGCCACTGGCCGTCGGTGGTGATGACCAGCTTGGCCGCGGCGTCGTCGACGCGCTGGCGCAGGGCGCTGGGGGAGAACCCGGCGAAGACCACCGAATGGGTCAGGCCCAGGCGGGCGCAGGCCAGCATGGACACGATGGCCTCGGGGACCATCGGCATGTAGATGGCGACCCGGTCGCCGGCGACCAGGCCCAGGCCGGTCAGGTAGTTGGCGGCCTTCGACACCTCGGCCAGCAGGTCGGCGTAGGTGAGATCGCGGGAATCGCCGGGCTCGCCCTCCCAGTGGATGGCGACCTGATCGCCGTGCCCGTCGAGCACGTGCCGGTCCACGCAGTTGTAGGCGACGTTCAGCTTGCCGTCGGCGAACCACTTGGCGAAGGGGGCGTCGGTCCAGTCCAGCACCTGGGTGAACGGCTGATGCCAGTGCAGGCGGCGCGCCTGCTCGGCCCAGAAGCCCTCCCGATCGGACCGGGATCGAGCATAGAGAGAGGCGTCGCCATTGGCGGCGGCCGCGAACTCAGCGCTGGGCGGATAGGCATCCAGGTGGTCTGCGGATGTCTCGGTCATCTCGTCTCTTCTTCTCTCGCGTGCGAGCCGCGTGGGTGACGACGGCCACGTCCGACCCTAACCGAGTGTGACCTGGGCCGCGCCGCGCTGTCTCGATCGGTGGGGCGGCCTCGGGGACACACGGTGATTCGATCCCCTGACAAGGGCGGCGCGGGTCACTACTGTCCCTGTCACCGACAGCGGCTCGAGGCGGGAGAACGCGGTGCGAATCAGAGGGATCGCTGTGCTGGCCGCGGTACTCGCGCTGATCGCGGGCGCGAGCCTGACCGGATGCGCCGTCACCCCGGCGTACGGCGACATGATCGCCGTCAACGGCTCCGAACCGCAGAATCCGCTGATCCCGTCCAATACCAATGAGAACGGCGGCGGGCGCATCGTCGACCGGCTGTTCGCCGGACTGCGCTACATCGACCAGCGCGGCGCGCTGCACGACGAGGTGGCCGAATCCATCGACACCACCGACCAGCAGCACTACCGGATCACCCTGAAACCCGGCTGGACCTTCAGCGACGGAACACCGGTCACCGCACACTCTTTCGTGGACGCCTGGAACTTCGGGGCGCTGATCACCAACGCGCAACTGCAGAGCTACACCTACGGCCCGATCGCCGGATTCGCGGACGTGCAGGCGGATCCGCCACGCGCGCAGACCATGTCGGGGCTGAAGGTGGTCGACGACCTGCACTTCACCGTCGACCTGGTCGCGCCCACCATCGACTTCCGGACCCGGCTGGCCTACGCGCCGTTCTATCCGCTGCCCGCGGCGGCCTTCAAGGACATGAAGGCCTTCGGGGAGCACCCGATCGGCAACGGCCCCTATCGATTCGCCGACGGCAACGCCTGGCAGCACGACGTCCAGCTCACCCTGGTGCCCAACGAGAGCTACCGGGGCGGGCGGCCGTCGCGCAACAAGGGCCTCACCTTCGTCTTCTACTCCAACTTCGACGCCGCCTACTCCGACCTGCTGGCCGACAACCTCGACGTGCTCGACACCATCCCCGACAGCGCCATCGCCGTGTACAAACACGACCTCGGCGACCGCGCCATCGAAGCGCCGACCGCGCAGAACCAGTGGCTCGGGTTCCAGCCCACGATGGCCCACTTCGGCGGCGAGGAGGGACGGCTGCGGCGGCAGGCGCTCTCCATGGCCATCGACCGCGAGCAGATCGGGCGGAAGATCTTCCACGGCACCCGGATTCCCGCCCGCGACTTCACCTCCGCGGTGCTGCCCGGATTCGATCCGAACCTGCCCGGCTCGAACGTCCTCGACTACAACCCGGCCGAGGCCGTCCGGCTGTGGGCCCAGGCCGACGCCATCGCGCCCTGGAGCGGCCGCTTCGAGATCGCCTACAACGCCGACGGCGGCCACCAGGCCTGGATCGACGCGCTGGCCAACAGCATTCGCAACACGCTGCGCATCGACGCGGTCGGCGCGCCCTACCCGACCTTCAAGCAATTGCGCGACCAGGTCGTGCACCGCACCGTCGGCAAGGCCTTCCGCTACGGCTGGCAGGGCGACTACCCGACCATGCTGCAATTCCTCGAACCGGGCTTCCTCACCGGTTCGGAATCCAACGACGTCGACTACAGCAACCGCGAATTCGACCGGCTGCTCGCCGCCGCCGAAGCCGCGCCCACCGAACCGGAGTCGTGGAAGCTGGTGGGGCAGGCGCAATCCGTGCTGCTGCGCGACCTGCCCACCATCCCGGTCTTCGACTACATCAACTCCGCCGGCTACTCCAAACGCGTGCACAACGTGGTCATGACCTGGAACGGCCTGGCCGACTTCGAGAACATCGAGCTGAGGTGACCTGATGGCCTGGTACATAGCGCGGCGGCTGCTGCAGATGATCCCGGTGTTCTTCGGCGCGACGCTGCTCATCTACTTCCTGATCTGGAAGGTCACCGGCGGTTCGGTCACCGCGCTGGCCGGGCAGCGCACGCTGACGCCGGCGCTGGAAGCGCAGCTGAAGGCGCAATACGGGCTGGACAAACCGTTCTGGTGGCAATACCTGCACTACCTGAAGGGCGTCGTCACCCTCGACTTCGGCACCTCGTACTCCGGACGGCCGGTGCGCGAAGTGCTCGCCCGGGCCTTCCCCATCACCTTCCGGCTCGCCCTGCTCGCGGTGTTCTTCGAGGCGGTGCTCGGCATCGCGTTCGGCGTGATCGCGGGACTGCGCAAAGGCGGCTGGTTCGACTCCACCATGCTGGTGCTCAGCCTGCTCGTGATCGCCATGCCCATCTTCGTGATCGGATTCCTGGCCCAGTTCCTGTTCGGCGTCACCTGGCATCTCGCGCCCGTCACCGTCGGCTCCGACGTGAGCATCCCGCGACTCGTGCTGCCCGCGCTGGTGCTGGCCTCGCTGTCGTTCGCCTACGTGCTGCGGCTGACCCGGAACTCGGTGGCGGAGAACAAGGACGCGGACTTCGTGCGCACCGCCACCGCCAAGGGCCTGCCGCGGCGGCGGGTGGTCGTGGTGCACATCCTGCGCAATTCGCTGATCCCGGTGGTCACCTTCGTCGGCGCCGACCTGGGCGCGCTCATGGGCGGGGCCATCGTCACCGAGGGCATCTTCAACATTCCCGGCGTCGGCGGCACCCTCTACCAGGCCGTGGTGCGCGGCGAGGCGCCGACCGTGGTGTCCTTCGTGACGGCGCTCATCGTCATCTTCCTGCTGTCCAACCTGATCGTGGACCTGCTCTACGCCGTGCTCGACCCGCGGATCCGCTATGCCTGACGGGAGCGCCGACATGTCCGAAACCGCACCGCCCCAGCGGGATCCGCGGCCCGGCCAGGAACGCTGGGTGGCCCCGCCCGACGCCGTCGAAGTGGTCGCCACCGACCGGGTCGACGTGCACGGCGCGCCCGCCGGATTCTGGGGCGCGGCCTGGCGGCAGCTGCGCCGCAAACCACTGTTCCTGGTCTCGATGGCCATCATCGTGCTGGTGCTGCTGGTCGCCGCCTTCCCCGGGCTGTTCACCGGACAGGATCCGCGGCACTGCGTGGTGGATTTCAGTCTCGCGCCGCCGAATCGGGACCACTGGTTCGGTTACGACCTGCAAGGCTGCGACATCTACGCGCGCACCATCTACGGCGCGCGGGCCTCGGTGCTCACCGGCGTCGGGGCCACCCTGCTGTTCCTGCTCGTCGGCGGCAGCCTCGGCGCGCTCGCGGGATTCTATGGGGGACCGCTGGATTCGGTCATCTCCCGGATCGCCGAGATCGTGTACGCCATCCCGCTCATGCTGGCCGCCATCGTCCTCATGCAGCTGGCCGGGCACCGCACCATCTGGGTGGTGATCGCCATCCTCGCGGCCTTCACCTGGCCGCAGGTGGCGCGCATCGCCCGCGGCTCGGTCCTCGCCGCCAAGGGCAGCGACTACGTGCTCGCGGCCCAGGCGCTCGGGGTGTCGCGCTTCCGGATCCTGGTGCGGCACATCATCCCCAACGCGCTCGGACCGGTCATCGTGGTCACCACCATCTGGCTGGGCGTCTTCATCGTCACCGAGGCCACCCTGTCGTTCCTCGGCGTCGGACTGCCGCCCACCGAAGTGTCCTGGGGCGCGGACATCGCGGCCGGGCAGCGCCAACTGCGCGCCGGCTCGCTCATCCTGTTCTACCCGGCCACCGCGCTGGCGCTGACCGTGCTCGGCTTCATCATGCTCGGCGACGCCCTGCGCGACGCACTCGACCCCAAGGAGCGGCGATGACCGAGCCCCTGCTCGACATCCGGGACCTGCGAGTGTGTTTCGGATCCGGCGACGACCGGGTCGAGGCGGTGCGCGGGGTCAACCTCACCGTGTATCCCGGCCAGACCGTGGCCATCGTGGGGGAGTCGGGGTCCGGGAAATCCACCACCGCGCACGCGGTCATCGGACTGCTGCCCGGCGGCGGGCGCGTCGAATCCGGCAGCATCTCGTTCCAGGGGCGGGAGCTCGCGGGAGCATCCGAATCGGAGCTGGTCGCGGTGCGCGGCAACGGGATCGGCTTCGTACCGCAGGACCCCATGTCCAACCTCGACCCGGTCTGGAAGGTCGGATTCCAGATCTCGGAAACCCTGGCCGCCAACGGCATCACGCGCGGTCGCGCCGCCCGGCAGCGGGCCGTGGAACTGCTCGCCGAGGCCGGGATCAAGGAACCCGAACGGCGGGCCGGCCAGTACCCGCACGAATACTCCGGCGGGATGCGGCAGCGCGCGCTCATCGCCATCGGGCTCTCGGCCCGGCCGAAACTGCTCATCGCCGACGAACCGACCTCCGCGCTCGACGTCACCGTGCAACGCCAGATCCTCGACCACATCGACGAACTGACCCGCGAACTCGGCACCGCGCTCCTGCTCATCACCCACGACCTCGGGCTCGCCGCCGAACGCGCCGAACACCTCGTGGTCATGTACCGCGGGCGGGTGGTGGAATCCGGACCGGCCGCGGAGATCCTGCGCGATCCCCGCCACGAATACACGCGGCGACTGGTGGCCGCCGCGCCCTCACTCGCCGCCCGGCGCAGCGCCACCACCACCGAACGCGCCGCCTACCGGGACCTCGCCATCGACGTGGCCGCCGCCGACGCGGCCGACGCGCCCGACGACATCGTGGTCGCCGCGGGACTCACCAAGCGCTACCGGGTGCGCGGGTCGGTGCCGTGGAAACACACGGAATTCACCGCGGCCGACGATGTCTCGTTCCGGCTGCGACGCGGGACCACCACCGCCCTGGTCGGGGAATCGGGTTCCGGCAAGACGACGGTCGCGTCCCTGGTGCTCGGATTGGACACGCCCACAGCGGGTTCGGTGCTGTTCGACGGCAAGGATGTCGCCGAGCTCGCCCGCCGGACGCCGCTCGCCTTCCGGCGGCGCATCCAGCCCATCTTCCAGAACCCGTACGGGTCACTGGATCCCACCTACTCGATCCATCGCGCCATCGCCGAACCGCTGCGCACCCACCACATCGGCACCCGGGAGTCGCGCGACGCCCGCGTCCGGGAACTCCTGGAGCTGGTGGCCCTGCCGTCCGCCGTCGGCGCCCGCTATCCGCGCGAATTGTCCGGTGGCCAAAGGCAACGCGTAGCCATCGCCCGCGCGTTGGCGCTGGAACCCGAGCTGATCGTGTGCGACGAGGCCGTGTCCGCGCTCGACGTCCTGGTGCAGGATCAGATCCTCGAGCTGCTCAACACCCTGCAGGCCGAATTCGGGCTCTCCTACCTGTTCATCACGCACGACCTCGCGGTGGTGCGGCAGATCGCCGACTCGGTGCTGGTCATGCAGGACGGCAAGGTGGTCGAATCGGCGTCCACCGACGACCTGTTCACCGATCCGCGGTCGCCGTACACGCAGCGCCTGCTCGAAGCGATCCCCGGCCGCGACTTGCACGTGGGGTGAGGTGGGGCTTCGGGGCCACGCCTCGCCACGCGCATGCGGCCGGATGGCGCTTCGCCGTGCGCATGGCCGTCGGCAGGGGCGGCGGAGCGACAGCGGCCGGCGCCGACGGCAGGTAGCGGCCGGGGCGCAGGTGACCAGCCAGTAGCCTCGTATGTCGTGACCGACCCGCTGCAGCCCCTCGTCGACCTGCCCGGCGTCCGCGACGCCGCCGACAAGGCCCGTGACGCGCTCGCCGAGGTGCACCGCCACCGGGCGAACCGGCGCGGCTGGCCCACCACCGCCGCCGAGGCCGCCGTCCGCGCGGCCCGCTCCTCGGCCGCCATCGAGGGCGGCACCATCGACCTGCCGGCCGACGGGCGCGTCGAGGACCCCATCCTCGCCGGATCGCTGCGCGTCGGTCAGGCCCTGGACGCGGAGGCCCTCACCAACCTGGTCGGCGTCTGGCAGCGCGCGCCCCTGCAGGCCCTGGCCCGCCTGCACCTGCTCGCCGCGGCAGACATGGTGGAGGACGAACAGCGGCTCGGCCGTCCGCGCGACGTGCCCGGCGTCGCGGAACGCCTGGACCTGCTCGCCCAGACCGTCACCACGACGAAAGCGCCGGCGCCGGTGATCGCGGCCGTCGTCCACGGGGAACTGCTCTCACTGCGCCCCTTCGGCACCGCCGACGGCATCGTCGCTCGCGCCGCCTCCCGGCTGGTGGCGGTGTCCAGCGGCCTTGACCCGCACAGCCTGGGCGTTCCCGAGGTCTTCTGGCTCCGCCGCCGTCAGGCGTATCTGGACGCCGCGGCCGCGTTCGGCATGGGCACCCCCGAAGGGGTCGGCGGCTGGGTGATCTTCTCCTGCGGTGCGCTCGAGGACGGCGCGCGCGAAGCCCGCTCGATCGCGGACGCGGCTTCCGGGTAAGACCCCTGAACGGTCGAAGGGCCAATCCCGTTGTGCGCGTGGGTGTCCGGGGATGAGATCCCGTGACAGCCGCGAGGGGGTTCGGGGATGAGCCCCGAGGGTTGGGTCTGACACATAAGAGCGGGCGGCGTTGTCGCTGATGTGCGACCTCACCGCCCGCTAGCACGGACCACCTGGTTACCAAGCGTGCTTTTCGGGTTGTGTTCTCTTCGGCCTCGGCGAGCTCTCCGGGATCCGGTGGTTCATCCCCGCATTGGATGCGAGGCCCTCGCCGTCGAAATCCCGGATAACGCAGGCCCACAACTATCCGTGCCCTTGTCGCGGCGTGCTCCGCGTGGGTGCCTGGTGTCCGTGCTGGGAAGGGTGGGATGGGAGGTCGAATCTTCTCTTCCGATCCGATCTTGGCCTTCCGTCCTTCCGTGCATCCATTGTTACCCCGTGACCGCCATCACATCAAGACCTGGGAAAACTTTCCAATCCGGCGTGTCCGCGTCGTTTCACGCCCGGCGTTTCGGACAAATGACCGGGTCAGCGACGCCGGCGCAGCAGCCGGTAACTCAGCGCTCCGGCGGCCACCGCGCTCAGGCCGACCGCCACCGTCGCGGCCACCGTGGTGGTGGTCGGAGCCGGGATCCGGGCCCACAGCGACACCGGGTTCGAGAAGGCCAGCACCGGCCAGCCGCGGGCGGCGGCCTCGCGCCGCAGACCCCGGTCCGGGTTCACCGCGGTCGGGTGGCCGACCACCTCCAGCATCGGCAGATCGGTCACCGAGTCGGAGTAGGCGTAGCAGCGGTCCAGGTCGTAATCATATTGCGCGGCAAGCTTTTCGATGGCCTCGACCTTGCCCGGGCCGTAACAGTAGAACTCCACTTCGCCCGCGTACCGGCCGTTTTCGATGACCATGCGGGTGGCGGCGAAATGGTCCGCGCCCAGGGCGGCCGCGATCGGGGCCACCACCTCCTCGCCGGAGGCGGAGACGATCACCACGTCGTGTCCCCGAATCCGATGGTCCGCAATGAGATCCGCGGCCTCGGCGTAGATCAGCGGGTCCACGATGTCGTGCAGGGTCTCGGCGACGATCGAGCGCACCTGGTCGACATCCCAGCCCGCGCACATCTTGGTGAGGTGCTCGCGCATGCGCTCCATCTGATCGTGATCAGCGCCGGACAGGAGGAACAGGAAGTGCGCGTAACTGCTCTCCAGCACCGCACGCCGGCTGAGCAGGCCCTGGTCCAGGAACGGCTTGCTGAAGACGAAGGCGCTCGACCGGGCGATCACCGTCTTGTCGAGATCGAAGAAGGCGGCGACTCGTCCGCGTTCGGCTGTCACGGCTCCAGGATATGGTTCCGCGCCGCGCGGCGGGCGTCGTGGGTCGCCCCGCGCGGGTCCGCGGCGCTCCGGGATCCGCCATACGATTCGGTCGGCGGTCATGGCCGACATCACGTTTGAACTGGGGCTCGTCGGGGTTAGCCAGCTGGAAGCCGGGCGGTCAGGACGGGAAAAAGACTCGCCGGGCGGACTTGCAATACGGCCGGGGCTTGGGTGTAGTATCGCAGTTACCTGGACATGGTCCAGGCGCGTTCAGCCCGACCCCCCGGGGCTGAACCCGACGGCCCCAGCCTCCTCCCCCCCCGGCTGGGGCCGTCCTCTATTTTCAGGCGGTTTCGGATCCGCCCACGCTTCCCGAATTGTGCACAGGCCGCGTGTTATCCACACTCGCCGTCGGGCCGCTTTCGCCGCTTCGCCAATCGGGCGACGCTGACCTGCATGAACTCCGATGCCGCCACCCCACCCGCGCTCGCGCTGGTCGCCGATCCCCGTCTGCGCGAGGAGATCCGCCGCATCGCCGCCGCGGCCGACCGCCCGCTCGACGAACGTGTCCCGCCCCCGGGTCGACACCCCTGGACAGCCGCGTCCGTGATCATCCTCGACACCGCCGCCGCGCATAGCTGCGTATCCGCCGGGCACCCCCGCCGCCCGGGGATCCTCCTGGTGACCGATGGCGAGCCGAGTTTGCTCGACTGGCAAGCCGCCACCGCGGCGGGCGCCGAACAAGTCCTTTCCCTGCCCGCCGCGGCCGACGCCTTGATCGCCGCCTTCGCCGCCCACGACGGCCGCCGTCCCGGAGACGGCGCGGTC
>NZ_JBSGCY010000015.1:0-76675 GCF_053602115.1 Nocardia sp. NPDC004582
GCCCGCGCCGTGCCGACGCCGCCGGCCGCCGGGCTCTCCACCGAGAGGAACTCGCGCCGGGCGGCCCGGGCGGGCGCGCCGACCTGCGGGCTGTTCAACGCGCGGAAGGACAGGCCGCGCTTGCTGTAGAGCTGGATTCCGATGCGCAGCGGGAGATCCCGCTCATAGCGCAGGATGTCCAGGCCCTCGGTCGCCGACAGGGTCGCCACGCGGTCGAGGGAAATCTCCTCGGGCAGGCCGATATAGAACTCCGCGCCCAGCGGGGCGGCGATGTCCTCGGCGAAGATGCGGCCCAGCGTGCGATGCGCGGGATCCACCCGCCGCAGCAGCTCACCCTGATACAGGCCGGCCGTGATCGGGTGATAGCCGTGCCGGGTTCCCGGCCGCCACAACGGTTTCTGCTCGGCCAGCACCACCGCCATACCGTCCAGATCCGCCATGTCGGTGAGCCGGAACGGGCGATCCAGGGCCGCCAGACCGCCCTGATGGTCGAGCAGCTGGCGCACGGTGATCGACTCCTTGCCGTGCGCGGCGAACTCCGGCCAGTGCAAAGCCACCGGATCCTCGTAGTCGAGCAGACCCTTCGACACCGCCGCCGCCACCGCGAACGCCGTCATGCCCTTGGTCGAGGACCACACCGGAGCCATGGTGTCGCGCTCCCACGCCACCGTGCGCCGGCGATCGCGATACCCGGCCCACAGATCCACCACCGGCCGATCCCCGTCGAAGACGGCGACCGCCGCACCGATCTCGCCGTGCCGGGAGAAATTGCGGTGGAACGCGTCGGCGACCGGACCGAAACCCGCGTCCACCTCGCCGTGGACCGTGACCTGCTCACTCATGATGGGGTCGATCGTAACCGGGTTGCCGGGCAGCGCCAGGGCGGCGAGCTCGCCGGACCGCCGCCTCGGTGCCCGGCGAGACCGCTCGCGATGGCGAAGGCCTTTCCCGTCTCCGCCCGCGCGATGTACCGCACATGTGGGGAAGCCAGGGTATAGCTGCCGCTTCCTCAGGCCTTTCCGGATACGGTGGGCGCAGGGTATTCCTGCCGGTACGTACCGGTATCGTGGCCGGGCATGCCCGGAATCCCGCGGATTACCGCATCATTGCTGCGCACCAAGCCCGTCGAACAGATCACCTCCGAGGGCGAGCACACCGCACTGCGGCGCAGCATGGGGCTGATCCCGCTGATCGCGCTGTCGGTCGGCGCGACGCTGGGCACCGGCATCTTCGTCGTCCTCGGCGAGGCCGCGCCGCTGGCCGGGCCCGCCGTCGTCGTCTCCTTCGTCATCGCGGCGCTGGCCGCGCTGTTCTCGGCGCTGTCCTACGCCGAACTCGCCGGAGCCGTACCGGTATCCGGGTCGGCCTACTCGTATACCTATGCGACGCTGGGCGAGATCGTGGCCTGGGTATGCGGGTGGTGCCTGCTGCTCGAGTACGGCGTCTCGGTGGCGGCCGTCGCGGTCGGGTGGGGCGCGTACCTCAACGAATTCCTCGGCTCCACCATCGGCTGGCGGATCCCGGACGCGCTCGCGCAGCCGCCGGGCGCGGGCGGGGTGATCAATCTGCCCGCGGCCATCGTGGTGCTGCTGGCCACCGCGGTGCTGCTCGGCGGTATCCGGGAGAGCGCGCGGGTCACCACCGTCACCACCATCATCAAGATCGCGGTGCTGGTGTTCTTCGTGGTCGTCGCGGTCACCGCGTTCAGCTCCTCGAACCTGCACCCGTTCGCGCCGGAGGGCATCTCCGGGATCGGGGCGGCCGCGTCGATGGTGTTCTTCTCCTTCATCGGCTTCGACGCCGCCTCCACCGCGGGCGAGGAGGCCAAGAATCCGCAGCGGGATCTGCCGCGCGCCATCATCATCTCGCTCGGCATCGTGACGCTGGTGTACGTGCTGGTGGCGCTGACCGCGGTCGGCGCGGTCGGGGTGGACGACGTGAGCAGCTCCGGCGCCTCCCTGGCCACCGTGCTCGACCAGGTCACCGGGCGCGGCTGGCCCGCCACCATCCTCGCGGCCGGCGCGGTCATCGCCATCGCCTCGGTGGTGCTGACCGTGCTGTACGGGCAGACCCGCATCCTGGTCGCCATGTCCCGCGACGGGCTCATGCCGGCCGTGTTGTCGCGGGTCGGGCGGCAGCGGGTGCCGACGGTCAACACGCTCATCGTGGGCGGCGTGGTGGCGGTGCTGTCGGCGCTGGTGCCGCTGGGTGAGCTGGTCAACGCCACCAATATCGGCACGCTGGTGTCCTTCGCACTGGTGAACCTCGGCGTGCTGGTGCTGCGGCGCACCAAACCCGATCTGCCGCGCTCGTTCCGGACGTTGGTGCCGGTGGTGCCGGTGATCGGCGTGGCCATGTGCGTGTGGCTGCTCGTCCACCTGCCCGGGGTGACCTGGCTGGCGTTCACCGTGTGGTCGGCGGTCGGGCTGCTGGTGTACTTCGGTTACGGACGGCGGCGATCGGCTCTGAACCGGGCCGCCTAGGCTCGACGTATGCGAGCGCTCGAGCAGATTCGACAGTGGCCGGTCCGGAACGCGGCGGCGGGAGTCGTCGTCCGCGGCACAGGCGTGGTCGATACCGAGGGTGACACCGCGCGGGTGTTTCCGCTCGCCTCGGTGACCAAACCCCTTGTGGCGTACGCGGTTCTGGTGGCGGTCGAGGAGGGGGCGATCGAGCTCGACCAGCCCGCCGGGCCGCCGGGATCCACCGTGCGGCATCTGCTCGCCCACACCTCCGGGCTGGCCTTCGACACCGACGCGGTGCTGGCCGCGCCGGGCGCGAAGCGGATCTACTCCAGCGCGGGCTTCGAGGTGCTCGCGGATTTCGTTGCGGCCCAGACCGGTATCGCGTTCGACCGGTACCTGCACGAAGCGGTCTTCGAGCCGCTGGGCATGACCTCCTCGGTGCTGACCGGTCCGGCCGGGCACGCGGGCCGGTCGTCGGTCGCAGATCTGCTGCGTTTCGCTGAGGAATTGCTGGCGCCGGAAATTCTCAGTGCCGAATTGCTTTCCGAGGCAAGCGAAGTGCAATTCCCGGGACGCAATGGCGTGCTGCCCGGATACGGTTCGCAGCGGCCCAACGACTGGGGGCTGGGTTTCGAGATCCGCGACCACAAGGCGCCGCATTGGACCGGAGGCGCGAACTCGCCGCGTACTTTCGGCCATTTCGGGCAGTCCGGAACGTTCCTCTGGGTGGATCCGGATATCGGCACGGCGTGTCTCGCCCTCGCGGACGAGAATTTCGGGGACTGGGCCCGGGCCGTGTGGCCGACCCTCAGCGATGCCGTGATCGCGGAGTTTGCGTAGACGGCGACACGGTCGCCGAGTAACACACGCATCACCGGGCACTCCAGTAAACTCGGGCCACGCCGCGCTCGGGCCGGGGTCGTTGGGGAAGACGTACCTCGTCGAGCCGGAGGTGTCAGTGGTGCGTGCGTCTAGTCAGTTCGCGGAGGCGACGTCTGGGGTCGTCTATGTCCATTCGTCTCCGGCCGCGCTGTGCCCGCATATCGAATGGGCGCTCACCTCGACCCTCAAGGCCCCCGCCAAACTCCGCTGGACCGTCCAGCCCGCCGATCCCGGACAGCTGCGCGCCACCACCGATTGGTATGGGCCGGTCGGTACCGGGGGAAGATTAGCCAGGGCATTGCGAGATTGGCCCGTGCTGCATTTCGAAGTCACCGAGGAACCCAGCGAAGGCGTCGACGGCGAACGCTTCAGCTTCGTGCCCGGCCTCGGCATGTGGAGCGGGGCCACCGGCGCCAGCGGCGACGTCATGGTCGGCGAGATGCGGCTGCGCGCCATCGTCGCCGAGGCCCGCGCCCACGGCCGCGGCTCGGCCGCCGAGATCACCGCCGAAATCGATCGCGCCCTCGGCACCGCCTGGGACGACATCCTCGAGCCCTACCGCCTCGGCGCCGACAGCGCCGACGTCACCTGGCTGCGCCGCGACGTCGGCTAGATCCGCCCACCGGACACACCGCGTGGACCGCCCGACCCTGCGAGCCTGCCGTCGCGAACGCCCCGAAACGGGCAGAATGCCCAGGGGGAGGGGCAGCCGACGAGGAGGATTCGTGCGGACCACAGCGCAGATCACGGGCACGGCGCTGGCCATCATCACCACGGCCTTCACCCTGAGCGCCTGCGACGACGCCACCAGCAACGGTGCTTCGGACGCCACCAGCGGCGTCGCCAAACCCGCCACCTCCGCCGCCGCCTTCCCGGCCGCGGGCCACTCCGCCGTCCAGTGCGGTACCGGCCCCTGGGGCCTGGCCGTCATCGCCTCCACCGCCAAGGGCAACGACTTCTGCCCCACCGCCCTGTCCGTGGCGGGCGCCTACGCCGACGAACGCGCCAAACAGTCCACCGGCGATATCGCCGTCACCGTCGCCGCCGTGCGCTGGGTCTGCGGCGAACGCGCGGGCAACCCCAACCCGTACCAGGAATGCGCCAGTCAGAACGAATCCGCCGAGAAGGTGCGACTCCAATCCTGAACGGGCCCAGTGCGACCCGGCCTGAGTCGACACGGCGCCGCCACACGCGCGACTCGCCGGCCATTTCGGCGCGCTCGCGCCCATGAACCGCCCCCGCGTGCCCTGCGTACTTCCGGAACACCGGAAAGGCGGCGTTCAATAGGGGCGAATGAACGATGCGCTGGGGACCCGAACAGCGCAGCCCGAATGTCGCCACGGAGGCCGGACGGACTACTGAGGAGCGGACATGACCACTGCGGAAATCGATATCGAGGGACTGCGCTCGGCCGTGGACGGGGTGGTGATCACGCCCGCCGACCCCGATTACGAGACGGCTCGCCACGTCTGGAACGGCGCCATCGACCGCCGCCCCGCCGTGATCGTCCGCCCCGCCTCCGCGGCGGGTGTCGCGGCCGCGGTGCTCGCCGCCCGCCGGTACAACCTCGACATCACCGTGCGCGGTGGCGGCCACAACTACGCGGGCCACGCGGTCGCCGACAACGCGATGATGATCGACCTGCGCGACCTCGATTCGGTCACCGTCGACACCGCCGCCGAACTCGCGCACATCGGCGGCGGCGCCACCTGGGCGCAGGCCGACGCCGCCACCTCCGCGCACGGCCTGGGCGTCACCGGCGGCTTCATCTCCACCACCGGCGTCGGCGGCCTCACCCTGGGCGGCGGCATGGGCTGGCTCACCATGCGCTGCGGCCTGACCTGCGACAACCTGGTCGCCGCCGAGGTCGTCACCGCCGACGGTCGCGTCGTGATCGCCTCGCCGCGCGAGAACGCCGAACTGCTCTGGGGATTGCGCGGCGGCGGCGGCAATTTCGGCATCGTCACCACCCTCACCTTCGCCCTGCACGAGGTGCCGCCGCTGGCCCAGCTCACCATGCTGTGCTTCACCCCCGAGGACGCCGCCGCCGGCCTGGCCGCGGGCCGCGAGCTCATCACCGCCCTGCCCCCGGGGTACGGCGGCGTGATCTTCGCGGTCAGCGCCCCGCCCGCGCCGTTCGTGCCCGAGCACTATCAGGGGCAGCCGGGATTCGTGGTGATGGTGGCCGGTTTCGGTGACCCGATGGAACTCGAGGCCATCGTCAAGCCGATGCGTGACGCCGCCCCGGCCCCCGCGTGGGAACTGGTCACCCCGATCCCGTACACCGCGCTGCAGCAGATGTTCGACGAGTCGGCCCCGCCCGGACTGCACGCCTACGAGAAGTCGCTCTACGTCGACGATCTGTCCGACGCCGTGCTCGCCACCCTGATCAGCGCCTTCCCGCGGCGTCGCTCACCGCTGACCCTGGTCCCGATCTTCGCGCTGCGTGGCCGCTACAGCGAAATCCACGAGGACACAACGGCATTCAGTGGTTCCAGGAACCCCTGCTGGGCCATCAACATCAGCGCCATCACCCCCGACCCGGACGACTTCGCCGCGGAACGCCAATGGACCCGCGACCTCTGGGACGCGCTGCGCCCCCACGCCAACTCCTCGGCGAGCTACGTCAACTTCCTGGTCGACGATGATCCGGACCGGCTGCGGGAATCCTACGGCGAGAAGTACTCCCGCCTCACCGCCCTCAAGGCGGAATGGGATCCGGACAACATCTTCCACCACAACGCCAACATCCCCCCGGCCTGAACCGGAATCTTCTCTCCTGCAACGAAAGCGGGCGGACTCCGAAGAGACCGCCCGCTTTCACGTTGCCGGGGAACCGATTACAGCGGAATGTTCTTGTTGTGCTGCGGCCGCGACGGCGCGGCGGCCAGCGCGGCGGCGATGGTGGAGCGGGTCTTGGCCGGGTCGACGACCTCGTCCACGACCCCGATCGCCATGGCGCGCTCGACGCCGCCCGCGATCCGCTCGTGCTCCTCGGTGAGCCGCTCCAGCATGGCCTCGCGCTCCTCCTCCGGGGCGGCGGCGAGGGCCTTCTTGTGCAGGATGCCGACCGCGGCCTTGGCGCCCATGACCGCGACCTCGGAACCCGGCCAGGCGTACACGGCCGTCGCGCCCAGCGAGCGGGCGTTCATGGCGATGTAGGCGCCGCCGTAGATCTTTCGGGTCACCAGGGTGACGCGCGGGACGCGGGCCTCGGCGAAGGCGTGCAGCAGCTTCGCGCCGCGGCGCACCACGCCCTCGAACTCCTGCGAGACGCCCGGCAGGTAGCCCGGCACGTCGGTGACGACGATCAGTGGGATGCCGAACGCGTTGCACAGGCGCACGAAACGCGAAGCCTTCTCGGCGCTCTCGGAGTTGAGGCAGCCGCCCAGGCGGATCGGGTTGTTGGCCAGCACGCCGACGGTCCGGCCGCCGAGACGGCCCAGGCCGACCACCATGGAGCGGGCGTAGCCGCCCTGCAGTTCCTCGAAAGTGCTTTCGCCGTCGACATTGTCGAGCAGCTCGTTGATGATCGGCTTGACGTCGTAGGCGCGCTTGGCCGACTCCGGCATCATGGCCTTGAGGTCGACATCGCCGTGCGCGGCGGCGGCCAGGTCGAATTCGCCCTGTTCGGCGAACATCGAGACCAGGCGGCGCGCACGGTGCATCGCGTCCTGCTCGTCATCGGCGACGATGTGGCAGACGCCGGACTTCTTGCCGTGGGTGACCGGGCCGCCCAGGGTCTCCATGTCGACGCTCTCACCGGTGACCGTCTTCACGATGTCCGGACCGGTCACGAAGACCCGGCCTTCCGGAGCCATGATGACGATGTCGGTCAGCGCCGGGCCGTAGGCGGCGCCACCGGCGGCGAAACCGAGCACCACGGAGATCTGCGGAACCTGGCCGGACGCGCGGACCATGGCCTCGAAGACCAGGCCGACGGCGTGCAGGGCCTCGACGCCCTCCGCCAGTCGCGCCCCGCCCGAATGCCACAGGCCCACAACGGGAATCTTGGAGTCGATGGCGGTATCGATCGCATCGACGATGTGCTTGCACCCCTCGACGCCCATGGCGCCGCCCATCACGGTCGCATCGGAGCAGTAGGCGACGGTACGGACACCGTCGATCTCACCGATGGCGGCGAGCACGCCGGACTTGTCGCGGGGGTGCAGCGGGAGAACGGTTCCGGGATCGAAGAAGCGCTGCAACCGACCCAGCGGGTCACGGGGATCGGTCGTGGTGTCCGCGTGCGCGGGGGCCATGATGGTCATCGCAAACTCTCCTCATGAGGAAAATGCGGTCGCTGAGAGCGGCTGCGAAATGTCGAAGTCCCGGCAGGGGATCAAGGTTCGGGATCTCGATCCGAAAATCCCCTGCCGGGACCGCTTGTCTTACTGACCGGTTCTAGAAGTGCGCGGTTCGTCTAGAAGGTGCGCGTCAGTACCGGCCGAAGGCGAGCGCGACATTGTGCCCACCGAAACCGAAGGAGTTGTTGATCGCGTACTGGATGTCCTGCTGACGCGCGGCGCCGTGCACGACGTCCAGATCGATCGCCGGATCCTGGTTCTCGAGGTTCAGCGTCGGAGGGACGATGCCGTCCCGGATGCTGAGGACCGTGAGAATCGACTCGAGCGCGCCGACGGCGCCGATCGAGTGGCCCAGGGCCGACTTGGGTGCGTAGACCGAGGCGTGCTTGACGCCGGCCTTGTGAATCGCGTTGGCCTCCGCGGTGTCACCCACGGGGGTGGCGGTCGCGTGAGCGTTCACGTGGGTGATGTCCGAAGCGGACAGACCCGCGGTCTGCATCGCGCGCTGCATGGCGCGAGCCGCACCGCTGCCCTCCGGATCGGGAGCCACCAGGTGGAACCCGTCGGAGGTGATACCCGCGCCCATGAGCCGGGCGTGGATGGTGGCGCCACGAGCCTTGGCGTGCTCCTCGGTCTCGAGGACCATGAGCGCGCCCGCTTCGCCGAAGACGAAGCCGTCGCGATCCTTGTCGAAGGGACGCGAGGCGCCCTTCGGATCGTCGTTGCGAGTCGACATGGCCCGCATCATGGAGAACGCGGCGATCGGAATCGAGTCGATGAAGCCCTCGACACCGCCGGTGACCACCATGTCGGCGTCACCCATGACGATCATCCGCCAGGCGTTGGCGATGGCCTCCGAGCCCGACGAGCACGCCGAGACCGGAGTGACCACTCCCGCGCGGGCCTTGAGCTCGAGGCCGACCACGGCGGACGGACCGTTCGGCATGACCATCTGAACAGCCAGCGGCGAAACCTTGCGGTAGCCACCGTTCTTCAGCTTGTCCACCGAATCGATCAGCGCGTCGCCGCCGCCGAGACCGGTACCGATGGCCACACCCAGCCGCAGTGGGTCGACCTCGGGGGTGCCGGCGTTCTTCCAGACCTCACGACCGAGCACGGTCGCCAGTCGCTCGACGTACGCCATGCGGCGGATCTCGACCCGCTCGAGCAGCGTGTCCGGCGACACCTTCAGGTGGCCGCCGATACGAACCGGAAGGTCGTACTCCGCAATGAAGTCGTCCTCGAGAACGTCGATGCCGCTCTCGCCATTGAGGAGGCCCTTCCACGTCGCATCGACGTCACCGGCGATCGACGTGGTCGCCGCCATGCTCGTTACGACGACGTTGGGAAAGTTCCCGTTCAAGGTGGAAGGAGTGGTCACGGTGTCGGTCCTACTCGCCCTGGTGCTTGGCCTTGAGGGCCTCGGCCGCCTCGGAGTTCTCGGCCTCGAGCTTCTGGATGTACGCCACCGCGTCGCCGACGGTCTTCAGGCTCGCCAGGTCCTCGTCCGGGATCTTGACGCCGTACTTGTCCTCGGTCTGGACGGCGATCTCGACCATCGACAGCGAGTCGATGTCCAGGTCGTCGACGAAGGACTTCTCGATGGTGACCTCGGAGGGCTCGATACCGGTCACCTCTTCGATGATCTTCCCGAGCTCTTCGACGATCTGTTCCTGGGTCAGAGCGGCCACTGTGGTGGCTCCTTATCTTCTGTAGAGGGGTGGGGATTCATTGTTTGCGACCCGGTTGCTCCATCGCCGTTGATGGGAGCGGGCCGCCAGCCAAGCTAGCTTGCTGCAGTCAGCTCGGCGAGCGCGGGGAGATCCGCGGGGGTCTTCAGCGCCAGGTTCGGGGTGCCCTTGAGCTCCCGCTTGGCGATGCCGACCAGGGTGCCCGCCGGCGGCAACTCTGCCACCGCGGAAACCCCTGCCGCACGGATCGTTTCGGTGCACAGGTCCCAGCGCACGGGGCGCGTGACCTGAGCAGCGAGCTTGTCGATCGCATCCTTGCCCGAGCTGACCGGCTGCCCGTCGAAGTTCGACAGCAGGGTCCGGACCGGCTCGTGCGGGACGATCTGGGCGATGGCCTCCGCGACCGCGTCCTGGGCGGGTGCCATGAACGCGGTGTGGAAGGCGCCGGCGACCGGCAGCGCGCGGACGCGGGCCTTTTCCGGCGGGTTCGCGGCCAGGGCCTCGAGCGCCTCGAGCTTACCCGCTGCCACGATCTGGCCCACCGCGTTGCGGTTGGCCGGGACCAGGCCGAGTTCCTCGAGACGAGCGAGAACCTCCGCTTCGTCACCACCGAGCACCGCGGACATTCCGGTCGGCTCGAGCGCGCACGCCTTGGCCATCTCCGCTCCGCGGATGGCGGCCAAGGTCACCGCGTCGTCGGCGGAGATGACTCCGGCGACAGCGGCGGCGGCGAACTCACCGACCGAGTGTCCGGCGACGACTGTATCGGCGGGCAACGAATCCTGCGGGATTTCGGCGAAAGCCAGCAGGGCGGCCGCGACGACGAGCGGCTGGGTGACAGCCGTGTCGACGATTTCCTCGGCGGTCGCAGTCGTGCCCAACCGCAGCAGGTCCAGCCCCGCGGCCTTGCCCCACAGCGCGACGCGGTCCGCGGCGCCGGGGAGTTCCAGCCATGAGGTGAGCATGCCGGGTGTCTGTGAGCCCTGTCCGGGCGTGAGCAATGCGATCACGGGTTAAGAAAACACTGTGAGGCGGCTCTCACGAGATGTCGGCGCGAATGAAGCTTCGTTGGCAGTTTTGTGAGGAGTCCACAAAAGACCAAGTGGGTTGTCCGGATCGCCCGATCCTCGAATCTCGTTACACCCCATCCTTGGGCTCTGTGACGGGAGTCACATCAGTGGCGGGAGTGGGCGATTCGTTACGGGTTCGTGTCAGCCGGCCTACTGTGGCCGCGATCCGTAACACATAGGCATCGCGCGGATTCATCGGATCCCGACCCGTGATGTCACCGATCCGCTTGAGGCGATAGCGCACCGTATTTGGATGAACGAACAGCTGGCGGGCGCAGGTTTCGACGGCTCCACCGCAATCCAGATACGCGTCCAGCGTGTCCGACAAATCGGCGCTGGCGGCGGCCAACGGTAGCACGAGGAGCTCGTTCAGGGCGTCGATGGCGGCCCGGTCCCCGAGCAGGGCGCGTTCGGGCAGCAATTCCGACGCGTGCACTGGTCGGGGGGCTCCCCGCCAGCCCACCACGGCCTCCATCCCGGCCATCGCCTCCACCGAACTCACGTGCGCCGCGGACAGCGCGCGCATGGTCGGGCCGATCACCACCGGGCCCTCACTGAAGGCATCCGCCAGCAGATCGGCGAGGAACTGCGACGGATACATCGGGTCACCGAGATGTCCGCTGACTACCATTACCAGCCGCGAACCCTGCACCACGGCGAGCGCGTTGCGGCCGTGCCGGGCGGCCACCGCATGTACGGAACTGACAACGGCCACCTGATCCTTGGGCGGGGTACCGACCAAGACGGTGGCCGGTGCCGTCGCGTCCCAATTGAGGGTGGCCGCGCGCGAGAGCATCTCCGGACCGTTGTCGCCGCGCACCACCGCGTCGACGACGAGCGCCTCCAATCGGGTGTCCCACGCACCGCGCGACTCGGCGGCCGAGGCGTACACCGAGGCGGCCGCGAATCCGAGCTCCCGCCCGTACCGCAGCACCGCCTCGGTCAGCGCCACCAGCTGCCGGTCGTTGCGGGCCAGTGCCGGCAGCCACTGTTCGAAGAACTCCATGGCCACCCGGACCATGTCGACGGTCTGGCGCAGCGTCAGCCGCCGCGCCAGATCGTCCGGAATCACTTGGAAGGCATCGAGACTGAACCGGATATCGGACTCCGGGTCCTGCAGCCATTCCAGGAAGTTCACCACCGCCGTCTGCACCAGCATCTGCACCCCGGCCCGCTGGGCGGCGTCCAGATTGGCGAAGAACGGCAACCGATCCTGCATCGAGGCCACGGCCTCGGTCGACAGGCGACCGGAGAACTGCTTGACCCGTTTCAGGAGGGTGTCCGGAAGCGGGTCGCGCGTCTGCCGATTCGGGGAGAGCGCGCCGGTCGGAAGATAGACCTCGTGGGAGGAGGTGCCCTCTTCGTTTATCCGGCGCGGCCTCGGCGGTTTACGTTCCACAGCTCTTATGTTCGGTTATGCGTCGCCGCCTTCGGTACCGGGTGCCGCCTTCGGCGCGGCGTTCACGTCGTCGACGCCGTACCGGCGGGCCGCCTCGGCCACCGTCGCCTGGGCGATCCGGCCCTGATTGGCCAGTCCCTGCAGCGCGGCCACCACGATGGACGCGGCATCCACATTGAAGACGCGGCGCGCGGCCGGGCGGGTGTCGGAGAAACCGAAACCGTCCGTGCCCAGGGTGATGTACTCGCCCGGCACCCACTGGCGGATCTGATCGGGCACCGCGCGCATCCAGTCCGAGGCCGCCACGAACGGGCCCTGCGCCTTGGACAGCACCTCGGTCACGTAGGGCAGGCCCTGGTCCTGGTCGGGGTGGCGCAGTTTCGCGATCTCCTTGGACAGCGCCTCCTTGCGGAGCTCACCCCACGAGGTCACCGAGTAGACGTCGGCGTGCACGTTCCAGTCCTGGGCCAGCATCTCCTGGGCGCGCAGGCCGTCGGGCATGGTGACGCCCGCGACCAGGATGTTCGCCCGCAGGATCCCCGCCGAACCGGGCTGATAGAGATAGATGCCCTTCAGCAGGCCCTCGACGTCGAGGCCCTCCGGCTCGGCCGGCTGTACGTACGGCTCGTTGTAGAGGGTGATGTAGTAGAAGACGTCCTCGCCGCCGAACTCGTGATGCACCGAATGCGATTCGGGATCGGTGCCCGGCAGCGCCTCCTGATAGCCGGTGGCCACGCCGCCGCCGTACATGCGGCGCATGCCGTCGCGCACGATGTGGGCGATCTCGAAGGAGAAGGCCGGGTCGTAGGCGACGCAGGCGGGGTTGGTGGACGCCAGCAGCAGGGAGTGACCGTCGTTGTGCTGCAGGCCCTCACCGGTCAGCGTGGTTCGTCCGGCGGTCGCGCCGAGCACGAATCCGCGGGCCATCTGATCCGCGGCCGCCCACAGTCCGTCGCCGGTGCGCTGGAAGCCGAACATCGAATAGAAGATGTAGAGCGGGATCATCGGTTCGCCGTGCGTGGAGTACGAGGTGCCGACCGCGGTGAAGCTGGCGGTCGAACCCGCCTCGTTGATGCCCTCGTGCAGGATCTGCCCGACGCTCGACTCTTTGTAGGCGAGCATCAATTCCGCGTCGACCGATGTGTACAACTGGCCGTTGCGGTTGTAGATCTTCAACGAAGGGAACCACGAGTCCATACCGAAGGTGCGGGCCTCGTCGGGGATGATCGGGACGATGCGCTTGCCGATCTCCTTGTCGCGCAACAGTTCCTTCATCAAGCGCACGAAGGCCATGGTGGTGGCCACGCTCTGCTTGCCCGAACCCTTGCGGACCGAACGGTAGGCCTCGTCGCCGGGCAGCTGCAGCGGCTTGGACAGGGTGCGGCGTTCGGGGACGAAACCGCCGAGCTGGCCGCGGCGGGCCATCATGTACTGGATCTCGGGGGCGTCCATGCCGGGGTGGTAGTACGGCGGCAGGTACGGATTCGCCTCGAGTTCGGCGTCGGTGATCGGAATGCGCTGCACGTCGCGGAACGCCTTCAGATCGTCGAGGGTCATCTTCTTCATCTGGTGGGTGGCGTTGCGGGCCTCGAAGTGCTTGCCCAGGCCGTAGCCCTTGATGGTCTTGGCGAGGATGACCGTCGGCTGGCCCTTGTGCGCCATGGCAGCGGCGTAGGCGGCGTAGATCTTGCGGTAGTCGTGGCCGCCGCGCTTGAGGTTCCAGACCTCGGAGTCCGACAGGCCCTTCACCAGTTCCTTGGTGCGCGGGTCGCGGCCGAAGAAGTGCTCGCGCACGTAGGCGCCGTCATTGGCCTTGTAGGTCTGGTAGTCGCCGTCGGGGGTGGAGTTCATCAGGTTGACCAGGGCGCCGTCGCGGTCGGCCTGCAGCAGGGCGTCCCATTCGCGGCCCCACACCACCTTGATGACGTTCCAGCCGGCGCCGCGGAAGAACGACTCCAGCTCCTGAATGATCTTGCCGTTGCCGCGGACCGGGCCGTCGAGGCGCTGCAGGTTGCAGTTGATCACGAAGGTCAGGTTGTCCAGGCCCTCGTTGGCGGCCACCTGGATCAGGCCGCGCGACTCCGGCTCGTCCATCTCGCCGTCGCCGAGGAACGCCCACACGTGCTGATCGGAGGTGTCCTTGAGGCCGCGGTCGTGCAGGTAGTGGTTGAAGCGGGCCTGATAGATGGCGTTCATCGGGCCCAGGCCCATGGAGACCGTGGGGAATTCCCAGAAGTCGGGCATCAGGCGCGGGTGCGGGTAGGACGACAGGCCCGCGCCCGGACCGCCGTGGCTGTACTCCTGGCGGAAGCCGTCCATCTGATCCTCGGACAGCCGGCCCTCGAGGAACGCGCGCGCGTAGATGCCGGGGGAGGCGTGGCCCTGGATGAACACCTGGTCGCCGCCGCCGGCGTGGTCCTTGCCGCGGAAGAAGTGGTTGAACCCGACCTCGTAGAGCGCCGCCGAGGACGCGTAGGTCGAAATATGGCCGCCCACACCGATTCCCGGGCGCTGGGCGCGGTGCACCATGACGGCGGCGTTCCAGCGGATGTAGGCGCGGAAGCGGCGCTCCACCTCTTCGTCGCCGGGGAACCACGGCTCGTTCTCGGTGGGGATGGTGTTGACGTAATCGGTGGAGGTCAGCGCGGGGATCGCCACATGGCGTTCACCGGCGCGTTCCAGCAGGCGCAGCATGAGGTAGCGGGCGCGGCCGGGGCCCTCGCGGGTCAGCATCTCGTCGAAGGAGTCGAGCCATTCGCTGGTCTCCTCCGGATCGATGTCCGGCAGATATGACGCCACCCCCTCGCGAATCACTCGAACCCGGCCCCCCGCCGGGCTTTTGCGTGCCGATCCGCCCTGGGGTTCCGGTGACCCGTTGGTGGAATTCGACGACGTAGGGTGCATCAAGTCGGTCAAGACGATTGCTCCTCGTACACATGGGGTGGGACATCTGGTGTGGCGTCAATACCCCGGGTAGCCGTTGGTGCGCGGCGTACCCGTAACGATTGGTTGGGGCGCATCTCACATCCTTGCCGATGATGCGGCCCAGGTCATCATGTCAGTCGGAAATCCAGTACCGTGGCGCAGGGAACCGCGCCGCTCGCGACGGGTTCCATGACTTCCGGGCTGGATCGGGGAGGAACCGAGTGAAGCTGCTGAACCCGAGGGGGTTCGGAGTGCTGTGCGCGTCCGCGGCGGTGGCGACCGGATTGGTGCTGGCCGGGTGCGCGAACACGGTCGAGGGTACCGCGACCGCGAATCAGGTTCAGGTGTCGTCGTACAAGGCCGACGCGGCCACCTCGGCGGCGGCGGCCAGCTCGTCGAAGGCGGCCGCGGCGAAGGCGAAGGCGACCGCGGACAACTGCGGTCCGTTCCGCAAGACCACCGGCACCCAGGTCGACCGCTACAACGAGTTCGTGGACGCCCACGACGCGAACGACGTGAGCGTGGCCGACAAGAACGCCAAGCGCGACACCGCGGCCCAGGCCCTCGAGGACGCGGCCAAGACGGTCGAGGCTCAGGTGACCGCGTCGGGGCCGGACCTGGCGCCGGAGATGGCGCAGAAGTTCACCGACTACGTGTCCGCGGCCCGGGATCTGGCGGCGTCGGTGCGCAAGCTGACCACCAATTCGTCGGTCGCGCCGTTGAACGACGCGAGCCGGAAGGTCAACGACACGTTGACCGCGGTTCGCAACGCCTGCCCGGCCTGAGCGCCGCTCCCCGCTCGAGCCCGATCGATCGACCAGGTCGGAGGGGGTGTGAACGGTCTGTCCGCTGAGCCCCGGCGGTCTCACATACGACATTTAGGGTGCGATTTCGGCCGATCGGCTTGCGCTGGGGGCTTTTACCATGTTCGCTTGCAACTACCTATTGTCGGGAATTGAGGAGGACACCACCGTGGTCGCCGCGGCGGACGCGCAGAACTACGCTCAGAAGCTTGGCATTTCACACGACATGGTGGTTCAGGAACTGGGCTGGGACGAAGACGCCGATGACGCGCTTCGCGCCGATATCGAAGAGGCCACCGGATCCGAGCTGCTCGACGAGGACACCGACGAGGTGGTCGACGTCGTGCTGCTGTGGTGGCGGGACGGTGACGGTGACCTGGTCGATGAACTGCTCAATGTGATCACCCCGCTCGCCGATGACGGCGTCGTCTGGGTGCTCACGCCCAAGACCGGTCAATCCGGCCATGTCGATCCGAGTGAGATCGCCGAGTCGGCCACCCCCGCGGGCCTCACCTCGACCACTCCGGTCTCCCTGGGCACCTGGACGGGCACCAAGCTCACCCAGCCCAAGACACCCTCCAAGCAGCGCTGAGGCCTTCCACTAAGGTTTTCGGTGAACCGGGTGCACCCGGTGGATCGGCTGGTCCGATCCACCGGGTCGCACGCGGCGCCGCGTCGCACGCCGCGCCGCCACATCAGGATGGAGGGGAACGCATGCCGCTCGAGATCGGTACGCCCGCACCGGACTTCACGTTGAAGGACCAGAACAACCAGGAAGTCACCCTGTCGAGCTTCCGCGGTGAGAAGAACGTCCTCATCGTCTTCTACCCCCTCGCCTTCACCGGCATCTGCCAGGGCGAACTGTGCAAGGTCCGCGACGAACTCCCCAAGTTCCAGAACGACAACGCGGAAATCCTGGCCATCTCCGTCGGCCCCCCGCCCACCCACAAGATCTGGGCCGCCGAACAGGGCTACACCTTCCCCCTCCTCTCCGACTTCTGGCCCCACGGCGAGGTAGCCCAGGCCTACGGCGTCTTCAACGCCAAATCCGGCTACCCCAACCGCGGCACCTTCGTCGTCGACAAGGACGGCATCATCCGCTTCGCCGAAATGAACGGCCCCGGCGAGCCCCGTGACCAGGCAGCTTGGGAAAAAGCCCTCGCCACACTAGATTCATAACCCGTCGCCCGGACTCCCCAGTCCGGCCCGACTCCCACCCCGCTCTTCCGGGCGGTCCGGGGCGTATAGCTCAGGGGTAGAGCACTGGTTTTACACACCAGCGGTCGGCGGTTCGATCCCGTCTGCGCCCACTTCCAGAAACCCAGGTCACGCCTGGGTTTTCGTGTATCACCGCCGATCGTGGTGGCGATTCGTGTTGGCATTCATGTAGCAGCCGTCGCTAGCTAATTGTTCGCCTTCATCCAGATGAGACGCATGTGGAGTTGGGTGCGTCGGGAAGGTGTGCAGGCGGTGGTCAGCTCGGGCCAATCCTGTGTCGGTGACCGTCGCTATCTTGAATTCCGGGGAGCGCTTGGGCTAGCTCAGCGCTCCCCGAACTTGATCCCATTGGCTATCGCCTAACTTGGCGTACCGCTGAGTTGTTCGGACAGATGCGTGGCCGAGGAGTTCCTGGACCTGTTGCAGGGTGACCTTCGCGCGCACGAGTCGGCCGGCATAGGTGTGCCGTAGGTCGTGGGGGCGAACCGCGCCTAGCCGACGTTTGTCTTCGCCGTCACCAACCCAGGCAACCCGAGCCGCGGCCGTAAACCGATCTCTGAAGTTGTCTTGGTCGAACGGCCGGTTTCCTGTCTGCGCCAGCAGCAACCCGCTACGCACGGTTCGACCGTCATCGATGTACCGCACTGGGGCGGGCGTACCGAGTCCAGTCTTCTTGATCGCGGAGGCAAGGATCTTGGTGAGGTTGTCGCCGATGGGGATTACTCGGCGCTCATGGTCCTTTGGGGCCTTCATCCGCTTGGCGGCCTTGTCCCATGCCCACTCGATGCTGACCGTCTTCCGTTTGAGGTCGATGTGCTCGCGATGGAGGCCCTGTGCCTCTCCCATCCGCATGCCGGTGCCGACGAGGACATCCACGATGAGTTGGTCGAACTCATCGAGTGGAGCGCGGAGTGCTGCGACCTCATCATCTTCGAGATAGCGTTCGGGAGTTGGTCCGGGCTTGGGCAATTCGATGTCGTGGCAGGGATTCTCAGGGATGAGTTTGGCCTTGAGTGCCGACTTCAGTGAGGAGCTGAGTAGGCGGTAGCACTTGTCAACGCTGGTGGGTGCCAACGTCTTTCGGAGGTCGGCGACCCACATTTGGATGTTGGGTTGGGTGATGTCGGCCAGCATCACTGTGCCCCACCTTGGGGCCAGATGCTTGTCCATCCGGTGGTTGTCGATCTTCTGGGTGCCTTCGTCGACTACGCGCCGGAGCGTCCACCGCGGACGCCATTCGTTCCACGTCATCATCTCCGGTGGGTGGTACTTGCTTTCGCGAACCTCATCCTCCTTCACGGTGGCCTTGCGTTCCGCGATTGCCTTTGTGGTGAAGGTGCCTGGCACTCGGCGAACCTTGCCCGCGGAGTCGCGGTAGAGACCGCTGTACCGCCCACTGGGGAGTTTTTGAGCCCATCCCATGTCAGACCCCCTTTGAGATGTTCGATCGTTGGTCATGGAGAGTCGGCTTCTGTGAACCATTATCGTCCAGCAACACTGTGGTTGACTCGAAAAATGCTGTCTCAGTGGACATTTGAGGACGTATACTGATTTGAAGGACCGTTCGCGGTGGGGATTGAGGTGTTCCGACTATGGCGCGAGTCGTGCAACCGAACATGAAGCTGATGGCTGTCATGGAGGAGGCCGGCGTCAAGAACCATGGGCTCGCGAACCGGATGCAGGAGGCTAGCCGTCTCGACGGTGGTGAGGTGCTGGAGACCTCGCACTCGAACATCCAGAAGTATCGGACCGGGGTGACTGCCGAGCCGAAGCCGCGAACCTGTGCGGTGATGCTGAATGTGCTGAGTGAGTTGGTCAAGCGCGATCTAAGTCCGGCGGATATCGGATATCCGGGGGTGAAGCTCGATCGGAAACCCACTCTGGCACTGGTCGAGTCATTCGAGAGCCCACTGGTGATCACCGAGCGGCTTCAGGTTCTGGGTGAAATCGATGTCGACGATACGGTTTTGGAGATCGTTGATTTCGCTCTGGAGGACATCATCGACCGATATGAGGTCGAAGGCCCGGGACGACTAGCTCCTCAAGTTATCGCCTTGCGACGGCGCATTCATGAGCTCACGTTGCAGCGCCAGCACCCGAAACAGCTTGAGCGCCTATACGGGTTGGGGGCCAAGCTGTCCGGCATGCTGAGCTATATGGCGGTGAACCGAGGGAGATTCCCTCTGGCCAGGATGTACGCCAAGGAAGCATTCCATGTGGCAGGGCTGATCGAAGATCCGGAATTGCAGGCTTGGGTCAAGGGCACCGAGAGCTTCTGCGCCTACTACATGGGCAAGTACGGTATGGCGGTTGCGCTGGCTAAGGAAGGGCTTCAGTTCGCGCCTGAAGGCCCGCAGGCAATCCGCCTGTTGTCCAATGGATTAGCGCGCGCATTGGGCAAGATCGGCGACCTCAATGGGGTTCATGCCGCGGTTGAACAAGCGAACGCCCTCGCGGAGATCCTGCCAGTTCCGGATGGGCTGTCGCCCGCGCTGACCTTCGAGCCCTACAGCCAAGCCAGGCTCGCCGCGAACATCGCGACGGCGTACCTGTCGGTTGGCAACTACGAGAAGACGCTCCAGTACGGTCATCAGGTGGAATCGCTTGTCGACGGCTCTGATTCAGTATGGAGTCGCTCGCTGGTCCGACTGGATATCGCCACCGCACTGGTCAAGTCCACCAGCCCGAATGTCGAGCAGGCTGTTCACTTGGGGGCCGAGGCGCTGACTTTCTCCGAAGAACGGCCTATCCGTTCGGTGTGGCAGCGTGCCCATGAGTTCGGCACTGCCACCCAATCGTTCGACGCTTCGGAAGCGCGGGACTACCAAGAGGTACTTCGCGATTGGTCTGATCGTGTTCGTGACTTCTCCTCGCCTGCCCAGGCTAGCTAGGTTTCAGGGCGAGTGTCGCTACGTCTTCCCAATGGTAGGCGTGGGGTTCGCGACGAAGTCGAACAAGCTTAACGGCGTCAACTTGCACGGTGACCGGAGTTGCGTCCCGGAGGGATGCAACTTGCTTAATGAGCTGAGCGGCTTCCTGCTGGCGGTTGCTGTAACCGATTCCGAGGTGCGGCCGGAATCTCTGGGTGCTCGCGATCGGAAGATCTGGAAGAACCTTACGGGTGGCCGCTTCGAGAATCCGGTGTAGCCGGAACAACTCTGTCCATGGAGAAACCGTGAATCGCACTGCGCCGCGGGATCCGGCCAGCGGTCCGACTGTTAGGTCGAAAGGGTCGATATCGCTTAAACCGGCCTTGGCTCCATCCGCTATGGCCTGGATATCTTCTTGCGAAATTTCGCCATAATTACCGATCCTCAAAATGGTGATATGTAGCCCATCGAGGGGAACTAAATCAAAACCGTCGGACTCCAAGGAATTCTGACAGAGCTGTGCCAGGTCAATCAGTTCCGGATTCCGAAAAGTCAAGTACCAGTAGAAGGCCTCCCGTCCGGAGGGCCATTCGTTCCGAGACCAGTGGTCAACCGTATGTTTGATATTGCGAAAAGCGCTCCAGTCGTTTTCGCAGATCGACCGACGGTCTGACAGGGAAGTCGGTAGCGATTCGGGGAATGACCCCGATCGGGCATCTCTGATCATCTGTTTCGAGTCCTGTCCGTCCGGCACCGCCTCAGCCTACGTGTGCTGTCTGTGTTCCGTGTGCCGGTTGATGTGCCGTGTTCTGGGCCTCCGTTCGCGAGTTTTCTGATGTGGCAAGGCATTTCACGCCATGCCCGTCAAAGGAGGCACATTCATGACACAGCGACAAACCGGGGACATGAGGGCCCCGACCGGCCAGTTGATCAGTCTGCGCGAGGCCGCCGCGCTGGCGAAGGTGGACATCAAGACGATCCGGCGATGGATCGACGGTGGTCATCTCGCGGCGTACAGGATGGGACCGAGGCTGCTCCGCGTCGAACGCAGTGAGCTGCTGGCGGTGGCCAAGCCTGTTCCGGTCAGTTTCTCGGACGGTGCGGCATGATTCGGGTTTCCTTTCTGCTGCTGTTCGTCGTGCTGGCGCTCGCGATCTTCGTGCCCCAGGTGGCCATCCTGCTCTTGGTTGGGGTGTTCCTGGTCGGTTTGGTCGGAGTCGTCTGGTCTTCTCGGGGCCCGTTCGGGCGGCGGCGGGGTGGTCGGCGATGAACGACTACTTGATGACCGGATACCGCGATCGGTCGACGGTGTCTCCGCTCGGGTTCGCGATCCTGGTTCTGCTGGGCTTCGTCTTCGCCGCAGGTGTGTACCTGGGTGTGCTGTTGTTCGGTTCCCGGGAGGGCTTGCCGTCGACGGTGGTGACCTGTCCGGCGCCGGGGACGGCGCAGGTGGCGGTGTGGCCGCGTGAGTGCCCGCGTGAGGCGGTGACGCGATGAGTGAGCCGCAGATTCGGTTGCAGGCGTGGGAGACCCGTCTGGAGGAGTTCATCGCCCAGCAGTACGGGTTGTCGTTCGAGACGGTGGCCCGGGCGATGGGCCGGGGCCCGCGGGCGGCATCGGATTTCGCGCGCCGGTTGAAAAAGCTCGGACATGCCGAGGTGGCCCGGGTCGACTACGGGTCCCGCGGGCCGTGGCGGAACTCGACGACCTTCGACGAGCCCGCCGTGGTGCCGCACGGTCCGCTGTGGTTGTCGCTCACCCGCGCGACCGCTTGGGGCTATTTGGAATTCGACCCGGGGGAGTGGACCCCGAAACCGTCGACGGCCGCGCACCTCACCGCGGTCACGGAGTTGCGGTTGGCGCTGACCGGTCTGGATACCGATCCGCGGATGTGGACGAGTGAGCGGCTGTTGCGGCGGCGGCTCCGGGGTGAGTCCGGACGGCCCGAGGTTCACGTTCATGACGGCTGGTTCCGGGACTTCGCCGATCCGGACAAGGTGTGGGCGGTCGAGGTCGAGTTGTCGCGCAAGTTCGGCGACGGCCGCCTGACGCGGGCGATTTCGGCGGCGCTGGACGCGGCCGACCGCAACGACTTGGCCGGCGTCGTGTACTTCGTGCGCGGCGAGGGCCTGCGGCGCGCGGTCGAGACGGCCGCGACGCGGATTGCGCACAACCAGAACGTCGATCGGCTGCCGAATCTCGAAATCCATGACCTGGACGCCACGATCGCGCGTGGCATGCAGCCGCGAGGGCAGGTGAGCTGAGATGACCGATTGCGTTCCCTTGATCACCCCGCATGACTGCGGCCCCACCGCGATCCCGACCCCGGGGCTCACGTCGGCGGCACCCGTACCCGCGTCACCGCAACAGCTGGTGGTGAGTTCGGTTGCCCCGCAGACACCTTCGCCGGACCGGTTCGAGAATTCCGAGCTTCCCGGTGGCTGGCGGGCCCCGGACTGGCATCTGCACTTCTCCAGCGTCACCGAGGTCCTCGCGTTCCTGGGCGCGTTCCTGCTCGGCGTCGGGTTCGTCGCCGCGGTCGCGGTCGCGATGAACTGGTTCGCGAACTGGCGGCGCTGGGACGCCCGCCAGGTCCGCAACTACGCGCTCGGCGCGGTGGTGTTGCCGGTCGGGGCGATGGTGCTCACGAACTCCTGGTTCGCGGCCCCGCGGCTGTGGTGGCAGGGCCTGCACGTGCTGACGGCGTCGGGGCCCGGATCCGGTGCACTGGTGGCGATGACGGCGGGGTGCCTGCCGTTGGCGTGGGGTGTGGCCGCGGTGTATCGGGCGCGGTTCCTGTCGCGGCTGGGGACCGAGGGTGTGGACTCGCCATGGAAGACGCGGCGGCTGTTGCGCCGTCAGCAGCACGGGCAGGCGCGCGCGGCGCGGCGGGCCGCGAAATACGGTGCGCCGCTGACCACGGGCTGGTTAAACAACCGGGTGGTGCTCGGGCCGCTGTCGGAGCGCACGGATGCGACGCAGCCGACGACGGTGACGCACCTGATTCAGAAGCGGTCGGCGAAGTTGGAGATCCCGATCGAGGGTCTCGGGCACATGATCGTGCTGGGTAAGTCGCAGAAGGCCGGCAAGACCACCATGCAGATCCGCCTGGGCACCGCCCTGTACGAGGCTTACTGGCGGCGCTACGTGCGCACCGGGGAGAAGCGCCCGCTGCTGATCTTCTTGGACTGCAAGGGCGGTAAGCCCGGGTTGGCGACGGGTCGTCAGGTGGTGAAGATCGCGCATCGGCAGGGGGTGCGGCCGGAGCGGATCGCGTTGTGGCCCATCACGAATCGGTTCGATTTGTGGGACATGTCGGCCGAGGATCAGTGCGCGACGTTGGAGTCGATGATCAACCCGGTCCAGGCCACCGACGCGGGCGCGGAGCACTTCAAGCAGAACCGGATCCGGGTGGTGCAGTTGGCGGTGACCGCGCCGGGTGGGAAGCCGACCAGCAAGGACGACTTCCAGCAGCGCCTGAGCCTGGAGTGGTTGAAGGACGCCTGGGCCGGGCATGACGCGATCCTGGCCGAGATTGCGGATTTGCAGCAGAACAAGCCGCCCGCGGTCGGTGATGTGGCGGGCAAGTTCCGCAACATCTTCAACGCCATCGGCGAGGGCTTCGACGGCGGCCGCTCCCTCGACAGCTTCGACGTCATCTACGCCACCACCCCAGGCACCGTGCGCGGTGAATACGCGCGTGCTCAGGTCGCCGCGATCACGACGCTGATTTCGCAGTTCGCGTGTGGGGAGCATGACCGGCAGATCGTGTTGATCGTCGATGAGATGTCGGCGGTGTCGGACAAGACCGGCGGCATCAACCAATTCACCATCGCCGAACGGCTACTCGGGATGGGCGTGGTCGCGATCTTCTCCGCCCAGAACCAGTACGGCCTAGGCCAAACCCAGGACGAGCGCCGCCGCCTGATGGAGGCATGCCCCTCCGGAGCGCTGCTGATGGCGCTGGAGGGCGCGGGGAAGGTGTCGGAGGTGTTCGGGACCCGACCGGTCACCGAAAACTCGCGGCACTCCAAGGGCGGGCGCGTCGGTGATGAAGGGACCTTGGGCAATCGGGAAACGTTCTTCATCGATCCGAACCGGCTGGCCGAGTTCGACCGCGGCGATGTCGTCTGGGTCCATGCGCTGAAAGCCCAATGGGGGCATGTGGTCCCGGTCGATTTGGACGAGATCACCGAGTTGCCGGTGGATCCGTATCCAGAGCGGTGGGCGCGGAATATGCAGCCGCGGGTGCCGTTGCGGGCGGTGCGGGATCTGGATTCCGGGCGGGCCCGGCGCGCTGATTTCGGGTTCGACGGCGAGGGCGGTGAGGTCGCATGACCGACTACCTGCGCCCGATCACCGCCTACGCGGCCACCCAGAACAGCCACCGCCACAACAACACTGACCGCCCTGGCCGGACAGCTCAGGGTCGCGTGTCCGGCCCGGACACCGAGGCGGACACCACCGAGGCCACCCCGGACAACGGCGCGGACAAGGGGTGGACACGATGACCACCCGTATCGACAAGCCGCGCGGCCAGTTGGTGGCGCGCACCGGGTTCGTGTTCGGGTCGCTGACCTCGGTGGCCACCAACGTCCTACACACCTACCTGCCGACGGTCCGCATGCCCGATGGGGTGGCGCTAGTCATCGCCGCCCGGCTCGGGGCCGCGATCTGGCCCATCGGCCTGTTACTGAGCATCGAGGTCTTGGCGCGGGTCGCGTGGCGACGCGGCCCCGCCTGGACCGCCGCACGATTCGGCGGGGCCGGCGCGGTCGCGTTCGGATCCGCGGTGATCTCCTACAGCCACGTGCGAGAAGTCCTGTTGGCCTGGGGATACGGGCACCCCGCCGCCGAATTCGGTCCCCTCACCCTCGACGGACTGATGGTGGTCTGCGGGTTCGCGCTCCTGTCCCTGACCCCGCCCGTCGCCGACTCGAACCGGCGCAGCGACGCGGTTCACCTGCTGGCACGACCGATTCCAGCAGCCACACCGAAGCCGACAGCGCCGCAAGAGATTCCGCTCGCGGCCCAGATCGAAGCACTGCACGAACCCATCCGCCCGGCCATCGAAAGGGCGCCCTTGGTGTCCGGACAAGCGGACACCGCCACCGGAAGCCCGGACGGCGGGGAGGACAGCGAGGCGGCCATTCGACGTGAGCGTGCCCGTGCACTCCACGGCCAGGGCTGGACGCATGCGCGGATCGCCTCCGAGCTCGCAGTCAGCAAACGCACCGTCCGGCGCTACCTGTCCACCGGGGCGGACACCTGCGCGGCCACCGAAGACCAGACGGCCAGCACGGTCAGCGACGCTGACTGGCTGTCCGGGCTCGAAACCAACCATCACGACAACCATCAAGGAGTTCTGGCATGAGCACGAACAAGGGCATCGATTGGGATGGTGAGCTGCAAGCGCTCATGGAGTCCTCCGGCATCAAACACGCCGAACTGACCCGCCCCACCTGGGCGACGCGAGCCCGCCGAAAGGCCCTGGGTGCACGCCCGTTCCTGGCCGCGATCGCCATCACGGGCCCGCTGATGTGGGTGATCACCGTGTCCGGTGCACCGGCGGCGGCCACCGTCCCGCTGGTGGTGTGGCTGGTGGGCTGGATCGGGTACGGCGCGTGGATCAGTCTGGGTCGCCCTGACGCGACCATCGCAGCCCACGCCGTCGCCGCCCACGGGGGCAGCGCCTTCGCTGCGGCGTCGCGGTTCTGCTTCACCCAATCCCGACCGGCCCGCGCCCGCTGGCGGGCCTGGCGCACAGCCGCCATCCGCCGCCGTACCGCCACCGCCGGTGAGGCCACCGCCTGATCACCCGATCACTCACCCATTTGAGGAAGGAACGAAATCTGATGTCCGGCAACGAAGTCGATGAACTGGCCCGCAGTTGGCCCCAGCTGGCGGCACTGATCTTGCAGCTGTTGCAGCGGATCCAACGCGCCAGCGCCGATGGATCGATCCGCTTGTCCCGCGCCGACTACAAGCAGTTCGTCACCGAACTGCGCGACGCCCAGAAGACCCTCACCCACGAAATCAACACCACCCAGCACTGGTACCAGGCCCGCACCGAGGACTACCAGCGCGAATCCCGTGCCGCCCAGGCCCATGCTGTGGCCGGCGCTTCGGCCGAGGAACAAGCCACCGGCGCCGCCTATCTGTCCGGGTTACGGGCCAGCATCGAGCACACCATCCACGACACCGTGCTCACCGCCGAGCAACGCGGCCAGATCATGCAGGCACTCGACGGCATCGATGGCGATCCGTCGAAGCCGATCGCCCGCAACGTGTTCGAACCCATCACGAGCGACGCTGCGGTGCAAGCCCGCCTGGCCGCCGCAACGAGTGAGCAGCGAGTGCACCAGCACCGCGAACGCCTCACCCACACCACGGCCGCCGCCGGGCAGCCGACCAGCACCGAGATCGCGCAGCTGCGGCAAGACAACGCCCGCCGTTTCGATGACCTCGCCGGGCGCTTGGAACGCCTCGAAGGCGAGATCAGCCAACTGCGACCACAGCAGACCCCGGCCATCGCGACCAACGGGCACGGCGCGTTCCGCGAGACCCACAAGCCCCGCCCCAAAGCCGGGCAGCGGCAGGAGCAGAGTCCGGAGGCCGACCAGGGCCACGGCACGCCGATGACCCCGCAAGCCGCCGCGGAGCCCGAGCAGGACTCCCCGGCGCCGCGGCCCGCCGCAGAACAGGGTCGCTCGGAGGCTGTGTGGGCGGAGTGGGCCGCGCGGATGCAGGCCGAGGCATAGCAGAACCGGCTGTGCCCCAAGGGTTTTTAACAACAACACAGAAATGGAGGAACCGCTATACGACAGCTGCAACGCCCGTGATGCTCCGGCATCACATCTCTGAGGCTTGGACAACCTCACCGAACACTGTTTCGGAATCTGAATTATTTCAACAACTTTCAGGAGTTATGACATGTCCGGAGAGACGACTCTCACCATCATTGGCAACCTGACCGCCGACCCGATCGTCCGTTTCATGAATGACACGGGTGACGCGGTGGTCAACTTCACGGTCGCTTCCACCCCGCGGGTCTTCGATTCGAAGTCCAAGCAGTGGAAGGACGGTGCCGCGCTGTTCCTGCGCTGCACCCAGTGGCGCGAGGCCGGCGAGCACGTCGCTGATTCCCTGTCGAAGGGGGATCGGGTGATCGTGGTCGGGAAGCTGTCCCAGCGCGAATACACCGACCGCGACGGCGTCAAGCGCACCGTCATGGAGTTGGTGGCCGACGAGGTAGGGACGTCGCTGAAATACGCGGTGGCCAGACCGGTCCGGTCCAAGAACCGCAATGGCGGGCGGCCGAATCCGAAGGACGGGAACGCTCCCGGTGTCAGCGATGACCCGTTCAGCGATTTCCAGCCGAGCGCGGATGAGGTGGCCTGATCATGGCGTGCGCACTGAGCCGGGCCGAGGAGCCCAACGGCAAGAAGTCGACCCAGCACTGGCACCAACTGCCCACCAACGTGGTGCTGGACCTGGGCGAGTCCGACCCAGCGGTCGTCCTCGCGTGGCAGCCCGACCCCGACACCGGGGTACAGGCATACCTCAGTCTCGTCGAGGCCGCCGCGCTGGCCGAGGCGCTGATCACGACGCTGGAGCACTGCGAGTCGTTCACCAGCAACGACGGTCAGGACTCGGTGCCGGATTGGATGCGTGACCCGTCCCCGAACGGGTTCCCGCGCTACTTCGGCCCGAACGCGCGGCCGTTGGAGGAGTTCTGATGAACATCCTCCTGTGCCACAACGCCATTCACCACAACACCCAGAAAGGAATCTGATCATGGCGTATCTGCACTCGCAGGCGACGGCTACCTCCAACGGTGAGTACGGGCGCGGCGGCTCTGGATCGATCCAGCTGCATTGGCACAATATGCCCGATGCGACGGTCGAACTGCTGCCCGCCGAGGACACCCGCGGTGACATCGAGATCCGCTGGCACCTGGACCCCGATTGGGAGGGCGCGCTCGCCGATCTCACGCTCACCGAGGCCCGGACCCTGCGGGACAAGCTGACCGCGGCGATCGTGAGGTTCGAAGGCATCCCCAATTCCGGCGTCATCGACAACGAGGTCGGCGACGCGGCGCCCGTCAACGTGGACGGCACCGTGCTGACGCCCCAGAGTGACTTGGTTCGCTGCCGCCGCTGCAATGGCCGGATCATGCTGGTGTTCAACGGGAACGACTACTGGTGGACCCACGAACCGTTCTCCATCAACGATCATGAGCCCATCCAGGCTCAAGCCGTCCCGTGTGGACTGTGCGGTGGCGCGATCGAGTTGCTGGACAACGGAATCGACATCTGGTGGGTCCACGACACCCATCCAGCCGATGGCCACCAGGCCACTCCGGTCCGGACCGCGGTCGTCCCGGAGATCGGGGAGGTGGCGTGATGGGCCGCCACACCCTCGCCGCACGAGCCGACCGTTACGGACGGCTGATGGTCGCCATGAACCCGGGAGCGCGCTTCCGGTTCACGTTCCTCTACGCCCTCGGCGGTGAGTACCGTTCGGTCACGGCCGAACTGCCGCGCCCGGGTCTGGTGGAACTGATGGCCGCGGTCACCGAAGCCCTCCAGGACGGTGCTCAGGTCGTCGACAGCGAACCCGTTGTTGCCGACGCGACGGCGCACGCCGTCTGGGTGGCTGAGCTGATCAAGGAACGCGACGAACTGAAGGACGAGTGCAAGGAACTGCTCGATCAGGTGCAGTGCTTGCAGTGGGATCTCGGTGCGCTCCAGGCCCAGCACGACCTGTGCCCGGATCAGTCGGCGGTCGGGAGCCTGTGATGGACCCGAACGTCGCACTGGCCGAGGTCCGGCAGTTGCTCCAGTCCAAAGACGAACTGGGGCTGTGGAAACGGGACTACGACTGCAACGAAGCAGTCCGCATCCTCATCGACCTCGCCGCCGGCGTGGCCGCGCTGGATCATTCCCTGTCTCAGGGTGGATATCTGCCCCGGGAGTGGGAATGGGCCCGGACCGCGGGGAGGGCGTGATGGATCCCAACACTGCACTGACCCGAATCAGGGAGCTGATCGCAGAGGGTGACTGCCTTGCTGGGCAGGTCGTCTACGACCAGAACGCGGCGGTTCGCATCCTGTTCGACCTCACCGAAGCCGTTGAGGGCCTGGACAGGTGGATGTCACGAGGCGGTTCAATGCCCGAGGCATGGAACTCTCAGACGCGCATCGATCGGGTCGAACCGATGATGTGCTGCGGCGAACCGATGGACGTCTTCCCGACCAGATTGGGCGCCGCGTTCGGGACCGGACAGAACCGCATCATGGTGGTGTGGCACTGCTCGGAGTGCGGTCACTGGGAACCGTACGAACCCCACCCCATCGACCTGGAAGCGACGGTGCCGAACTGCTTGTGTGGTACGGCCATGGTCGATCTGCCGGTGTCGCAATGGGATCCGGATCGATTCCGGCTGGCCTGGTGCGTCGAATGCGGTCTCTACGAGACCTGGGGCACCGAGCCACTCCGCCGCCACGGCAACGACGCCGATGACGACCAGCAGCAGGAGACACGGTCATGACCGCGGCCTCGTGCTACCGGTGGTGCGGATGCCGGGACTGCTTCGACATCGTCGTCGGAACAGCCACCACCACGACACTGTGCGATGACTGCACGACGGCGGGGTGCGAGATCGACAACGGCGAGTGCCAACGGTTCGACGCCTACGAAGGTTGAGGCGTTCGGTCATGGCCAAGGCCAGAAAACGGATGAGCCGGCGAACGGAGCTACGGCTCGGGCGGGAGATCCAGGAACAGTACGACCGAGGTGCCAGCTGGGCCGCGATCACCGTGAACTTCGACCTACCGAAGTACAAGGTGCAGCGGCTGGCCAGAACCTACCGGGAAGACTGCGACCGGAAAGCCCACCAGAACCAGTTGACCTTGTTCAACTGAACGCTCCGGACATAACCGGATATTGATAAAGCGGAGCCCGTGCCTGTTACAGCCAGGCACGGGCTCCGCCCTATTTTTCTATCAGGAGACCCGACGGGCGTGGGTTACCAGGACCGATACGGTCAGCCGAACGACTCGAACTGCCGGATGTGCGTTCTTCATGGCTGTGCGGTCCGCGACCCGCTAACGGGTCAGTCGTCTGGAGCTGTGTTCAGGTCCCCCAGCGTAGCCTCGTCGGTCACCCGGAGCCGACGCGACTGGTAAAGGTACTGACCGATGATTCGGATGAGCTCGTCTGCACGGTCGTTGTCGCCCGTCAGCGCGCCTGTGAGCTTCCCGAACGCGCCCTCGTTCAACACGGCCGCGTCAGTCAACGTCTCGCGAAGGTCGGGAGAAGACAGGAACTGGTCCTGCGCGTTGTGGTCGATCTGCTCGGCAATGCGCGGGTCTTCCCCCGCCATCCCTGCAGCGGCCACCACGAACCCTTCGATCTGCGAGTCGGCGAATTCGGAGCCGAACAGCGCGTTGATGCGGGCTACTACGTCGGACAGGAGCTCCTGCTCCGGGTCCTGACGCGATGCCCGTGATCCGACCCCGCTGATCCCCCGCAGCGCATGTGTCGGCTGGTCTCCGGATAGACCTATATCGGCCTTGCCCAGGTTGATCTGATGGACCCGTCGTAACTCCAGCCCCGATACGTCGACGTCGGTACCGGGCTCATCAATGGGAAGCAGTCTTGTCAGCTGGCGCAGAAACTCTGCGAGCTTCTCCAGGTCACTAGTGCCGTAGTCAACGACCTGGGACATGAAGTCATACAGGCGAACATACGAACCACAGTCCTTGCGGAAGGTTCGCAGATCATCGAGCGCCTGCTGATCCTGCTTGGCCGCTGCCTCGGCCCACCGGCCAGCGAACTCGTCACGGGCTGGCGTGACCGCCGCCGCCAGCGCAGCGTGCGACTGGGTGGGGGCCCACCAAGCCTCGGCGTAATGTTCGACATCCGCAGGCGTATAGATCCGCGCCTCCGCGAGCTTCGCCGCGAGCCGATGGACCAGGTTGGGGTCCGTGGCGGTCTCGACGTGCGCCTCAAGGTAATACGTGAGGAACGCTTCCTGGATTTCTGCCGGGTCGTTGACGAAATCGAGGACGAACGTACGGTCCTTCACCTCACCAGAAGGTGCCCGGTAGGTGCGGTTCAACCTCGAGAGTGTCTGGACCGCGTGGACATCCGGGAGCTTCTTGTCCACGTACATGGCGCACAGCAGCGGCTGGTCGAACCCGGTCTGGAATTTGTCAGCAACCAGCATCAATCGATACTCGGGGCGACGGAACTCACGGGCCAGATCCGAGCCTAGACCAGGGTTCATCGATGCCTCGGTGGCATCGACCACCCCGTACTCATCGTCGCTGATCTTGTCCGAGAACGCCACGATCGTCTGATACCCGTAGCGTCTCTGCTTCAGGTACTTGTCGGTCTCGACCTTGTAGCGGACCGCGGCCTGTCGCGAGTCGGTTACAACCATAGCCTTGGCGTGCCCGTCGAGGAGGTGGGCGACGTTTGCGTGGAAGTGCTCGACGATGATCTCGACCCTCTGACCGACGTTGGTCGGGTGCAGGGTCGCGAACCGCATGATCTTCCGGGTCGCAACCTTCGGATCCACCAGACGATCCCCGCCATCGACAGTGCCAGCGCCGCCGGTGATGGAGGTGACGACGCCCTTCTCGCCGCGCTGCTCGATCTCGAAGGCGGTTCTATAGGTCTGGTAGCCGCGCAGTACGTCGAGGATGAAACCTTCCTCGATTGCCTGCCGCATCGGATAGACGTCGAACGACACAGGCTTCCCGTCATCGTCCTGACGGCCGAAGAGCATCTTCGTCTTGGCCTTGGGCGTCGCGGTGAACGCCAGCAGCGACACGTTCGCAGCACCGGCGCGGGCGGCGGTCTCAGCGGCTATCTGCTTCTCCCGTACGACGTCAGCCTCTACCAGCTCATTCACAACATCCTGGGTATCGACCTGCTCCTCAGTTGATACCTGGCCGTCGGTGAGGACCTTCTTCAAATCCGCGGCGGTCTTCCCGGACTGAGAGGTATGCGCCTCGTCCACGATCACCGCGAAGTTCCGATCACCCAACGAGGTCTCCAAGAGACCCTTCACGTAGGGAAACGTCTGAATGGTGACCACGATGATCAGCGACGACCCCGTTAGTGCATCCAGCAGCGCCCGGGACTTCGAGCCACCCGAACGGCGCACGGCCGCGGAATCAATGACCGCGACGGTGCCGACGGAGTCGTCGATCTGCTCGACGGCCTGCTGCAGTTGCGCGTCCAGGACACGGCGATCGGAGACGACGAGAACCTTGTCGAACACCTTTTCATTCGCCTGGTCGTGAAGCCGGGCAAGCCGGTGCGCGGTCCACGCGATCGTGTTCGTCTTGCCCGATCCAGCGGAGTGCTCGATCAGGTACCGGCGACCGGGACCCTCCTCGGTGATCGTTTGCACGAGTTTCTTCACCGCGCGCCACTGGTGGTAACGCGGAAACATCAACGTCGTGGACCGCTTGATCTTCCCCGTGGCGGGATCCTCATCAGTCTCGGTCTTCAAAAATATCTGCGAACCGAGGATGGCCAGCCAGTTGTCCCGCTGCAACACTTGCTCCCACAGATAGGACGTGGCGGCACCGTTCGGGTTCGGTGGGTTCCCAGCCGCACCCGTACCCTCGTGCCCTCGGTTGAAAGGCAGGAAGTAGGTCTTCTCGCCCGCGAGCTTCGTGGTCATGTGGACCTGGTCATCGTCGACCGCGAAGTGCACCAATGCGCGAGTACCGAACCCGAGCAGCGGCTGTCCCGCCGGGGCCCGGTCCGTGCGGTACTGACTAACTGCACTGCGCCACTGCTGCTTGAAGAACGACTTCAGCTCGCATGTCGCCACCGGCAGTCCGTTGACGAAGAACACCAGGTCGATCGAACGGGAATCCCCACGCTTCGGCGAGAAGTGCACCTGGCGGACCACCCGCAGCCGCACCTTCCGGTAGTGCTCGGCGACCTCCCTATTCAGCGTGGTCGCGGGCTTGAACTGGCACATTCGCAGGTGAGCAGTCGCGCCGCGAGTGTGGGAGAACTTCCTCCGAAGCACATTCAGCGTGCCACCGCCCGAGCTCATCGGCATGTCCAACCGAGACACAAGCGAGTCCAGCAGCGCCTCACGGTCCACCTGCTCTGCCGCGGTGCCGACCCTGACTACCTTGGCGTACTCATCGGGCTGCGTCTCGGACAGCCACCAGTCCACGTCCTCGGGCCAGAGAGCCCGCTTCACGTCGTAGCCAACATCAGTCTCGCTGTACTCCCAGCCGTGCGCCGCGAGATACTCCGCGATCTCGGTCTCAAATGCCGCCTCGCGGGTGCTATCAGGTGCTGCCATTGCTCTCAGCCGGCCGTCCGTTCTGGGGTGTGCACGTCGATCTGCCCTGTCACCGCCGCAGTGATCAGTGCCGAGCGCCGCTCCTTCGCGAGGGCGATGTGCTCCTCGGCGATGGAAATAAGCGCGTCGATCTTTGTCGTCTGCTCTCTGAAGTGCTTGACGATGGCCCGCTGCTCGTCGATCGACGGGATCGGGATGGGCAGGTTGTCGAGATCGTTCTGCTTGATCCTGCGGTCGAATGTGGTGTTGGACCGGGTGTACAACTTGTACTGGTCGAAGTACGGCGCGGAGCGGAGCACCGCATGCAGGTACCAGGGATCCAGGACATCCGCGACCTCGAAGACGCGATAGTCCGGGCTGACAGCTCCGCGCTTGTCAGAGACACCAATCGCTCCACCTATGAGCCACATCGGGTTGATAACGAGATCTCCCGGACGGGCCACGAAGTACCGAGGGATGGACGCGTCCGACGGGTTCTGCTGTATCGCCATCGTTGACCGATCGATCAGGTGCCCCTTGACGGTCAGTGAAAGCATCACCTCTGTCCCCGAGACATTGCGCTCTTCCCGAGACAGGCAAACAGTCTTGAACCGTTCCATACCCCAGGAGGCAGGGGCCCTCGATAGCCATGGCTCGACCGCAAGTGATTTTCCCCACCGGCCGATGTCTCGCCAGCCGCCTTCGTGACCCTGTAGACCAGTGAGCGCAGCGGTCGTTACAACCGTGATTCGACGCTCTTCCAAGAGGCGAATTAACTCCTCCTGCTTGGCCACGAGCGCATCAATCTGGCCCGTCTCGTGGTCCAGGAAGTCGGCGATGGCGCGCTGCTCCTCAAGAGGCGGGACAGGAGCAATGATCGCGCCAAGGACGTCCCGTGAAAGCGACGGAAGAGTGGCAGTCCGGTTGTTCGCCTCGATGTATCCACTCGCCAGGCACGCTTTGAGGCAATACACCAGGAATCTCGGCAGGATTGAACCGCTTCTTTGCCGGACGCGTGCCACATGGTTCTGGAATCCCCATCCGACGAGATCGTTCACGAGCAGATGGCTTCTGCCGTACCCCGCACCACCTTCGACAACAACGATGTCGTCACGCTTCAACGCGTACTTCCGCAACTCGGCCTTCGAGAAGTCCATGCGTTTCGACTCGTCGAGCACGAGATGCTCGGGCTGGATCGAACCAGCCGCTAGGTACGGCGCTGAGATTCCCCCACTCACCTCGTTCCTAGCATTGATCATCTTCCCCAGCAGGATCTCGAAGTGATAGCCGATCGGTGCATCCGACCATCGTGCGGGAAGATCTCCAAACCACCTGCGTCCGTCATCACTCATGCTTCAACCTCGCGCAGGATGTCCATGATCTCGCCCACGACCCGGTTGAGGTCGGAGTCGATGTCCTCAAGCGGCCGGGGCGGTTTGTAGGTGTAGAAGTGCCGGGTGAACGGGATCTCATAGCCGGTCTTAGTCTTGGTCCAGTCGATCCAGGCATTGTCGACATGGCGCTTTACCTCGGCGTCGAAGTAGGCCTGTACCGTCACCTCAAGGGCCTCGTGGGTCTTGGGGTGCCCGCCCCAGCCGAACGGGACGTTCTCGGTGTCGCGCAGCGCAGGGTCGGGCTCGGGCTCACCCTTGTGGATGCCTGAGATGTGCCGGCAGATATCGGCGGTCTGGTCGTGGACGCCGATTGTCTGCCACAGGGTCTTGCGTTGGGCGGCGGTCAGACTGAGCCCATGCTCACGCAGGTGAACGGTGAGCTCCCGGTTGAACTTCTCGCGGTTCAGGTATGGCTCGTCACCGAACGCCTTGAGTGCCTCAACCAGCCCAGCGATCTTGCCCAGCGTCTTGTGATCAGCCACCTCACCGATCGTCTCGGCCGTGCACTCGAAGCGGAGCTGGAGGGGGCGCTCGACGGCGACGGTCCAGCAGGCGAAATCCCGGTTGGCGAACTCCTTCACCGGCACCCTGGTTTCGTCGTCCTCGTTCGCGATCCCGGCGAAGGCTCGCACGATCGCATCGCGATGCTTCTTGGAGATCTCGACGCGTTTGGAGCCGATCGACTTGCGCAACTTCGAGCCGAGACCGGTGGCGTTGATCAGCCGCACCCTGCCCTTGCGATCGTTGGGCTTCGCGTTGGAGAGGATCCATAGATAAGTGGCGATGCCGGTGTTGTAGAACATGTCGTTCGGCAGGGCAACGATGGCCTCGACTATGTCGTTCTCAAGCATATGCCCCCGGATGTCAGAAGGCCCTGAACCGGCGCCTCCATTGAAGAGCGGGGAACCGTTGAGGACGATGCCGGCCTTTCCTCCGCGGCCAGCGTCGTCGACGTCGCGCAACTTGGAGGTGACGTGCAGCAAGAACAGCATGGCGGCGTCACCGACACCGGGCAGTCCCGGCGCGAACCGACCATGCCCGCCGCGGGCGTGCTCGTTCTTGACTTGGCTCTCGACAGCCTTCCAGTCGGTGCCGAAGGGCGGATTGGAAAGCACGTAGTCGAAGCGCCGGTCTTCGAAGCGGTCAACAACGAGCGTGTCACCTTGGCGGACGTTGGACGGGTCTTGCCCTTTGATGAGCAGGTCGGCTTTGCAGATGGCGTAGGTGCGCGGGTTGATCTCCTGCCCGTATAGAGCGGTGGAGGCGTCGCGGTTGATCCCGTGGAGGTGCTCGTCGGCGACGGTCAACATGCCGCCGGTGCCGACAGTGGGGTCATAGATGGAGCGAACCGTGCCGCGCTCGCGCAAGGCTTCGGTGTCCTCCGCGTAGACCAGATCGACGAGCAGCCGTACGACGTCGCGGGGGGTGTAGAACTGGCCGGCCCCATCATTGGCGGACTCCGCGAACCGGTAGATGAGGTTCTCGAACAGGTCGCCCATGTCGGCGTTCGAGACGGCGTCGGGGGACAGGTCGATCCGCTCAAAGTGGCGGGTCACTTGGGCGAGCCGGTCACGCGTGTCGAGGGTGCGGATCACGTTCTCGAAGTCGAAGGACTTGAACACGTCCAGGTTTGTCGAGAATCCGCCGACGTAGTCGATGAGGTTCGCGGCGAGGTTGTCCGGGTCCTGCAGCGCCTTCTCAAGGGTGTAGTCGCTCGTCGTCCAGAACGACAGCCCTGCGCTGTCCTCGGTCCGGGTCTTGATCTTCAGGTGAGTGCGACGCTGCTGCTCACCCTCAAACTGCGAGACGATCTCGGCCATCGCCCCTCGGTGCGGGGCCATGACGCACTCCAAGCGGCGCAGCACCGTGAAGGGAAGGATGACCGAGCCATACTCAGCCTCGGCGTAAGGGCCACGGAGAGTGTCGGCGACGCTCCACACGAAGCTGGACAGAACAGACACGATGGCTGGTTCTCCGGATTCTGGAAGGGACTAGGGACGGTGCCACAGGCTATCGAAGCAGTCCGACAGCTTGAGGGTGAACTCGCGGCAAGCCTGACTTTGGAGGAGAATTAGCGGAAGCTGGCAGCGGAACCGTCGAAGACAAGAGCCAGTCTCGTTGACACAGAAGCACGTTCGTCACCGTCCCCACGGAAACGAGATCGAGACACCTACTGTGGCAAGTGGATCGGGCCGAGTTCGGTCGTGGTCTGCGCCAGCGCCCAGATGGCGCTGTCGGCCGAGGTGAAGCGCCGCGTCGGGACCCACCAATTGCGAGCTGCAGGCGAAACCGAACACCGCATCTCCCCTCAGCCAAAGGCGAAATCCGTTCGACAGTCAGCTGACCAAAGCAGCTTCCAGGTCATCCGCGTTCCCATCTTCGATATGCCCCGCTGGGGGCGCCACCGATCCTGACCATTTCCAAGGTCAGGCCGGGTACCCACATTCATAGCCTAACGGTGGCGACAGGCAAAGATGCCACAACACTTCGCGCGGCATACAGCGCCTTCACCTCTCAGTGGTTCAGCCCGGGGCACTCAGTTGAGATTGGGGAGGATCGGGGGCGATGGTGGTAACGCTGCGATGGCGGCCTGTAGCGAGGTGACGACCGATTCGGCTACCGGATCAGGCGCGATGAAGGTGTTGATGCCGTCGGTGATGGCGTCTCCGAGCTTGGCTGGATCCTCATCCAGCGGTGGCAATTCGGGTACAGGCGCACCGACGTCGACGAGGGGTGGAGGAGTCGCCGGTTCGGGTATGTCCACGCCTGCGCCGAGTGCGCCGAAGGCCGCGCCGCCGGCTATCGCTCCGGTCGTTGCGCCGACTGCGATCCCAGACACTGCCGCGAGCGCGACTCCGGCCAGACATCCGAGCCCGGCTCCGGCTCCGGCTCCGAACGGCAGGCCGACACCGGCCGCTGCGGCACCGAGCATTCCGCCTGCGATCGCACCGACGCCGCAACCGGCGAACGCTGCAGGTACTGAGACGATTTCCGCGCCTGCCACCCCGCCGACGAGGGCGCCGGTCAAGGTCGACGCGGCGCGGCGATCAGATTCGTCGTGGCTGAATCCGATGGTGTCGTATCTGGCAGCGATTTGCCATTCGATGTAGTCGAGGTAGGCCTGGGCTTTATCGTGGGTACTGGCGTCGATCTGGTCCGGTATCGGGACAGTGGTGTTGCCGATGCGCAACATGTGTGGGTCTGCGGGTGGTGATTCCGGTAGCGCGACCGCGGGCTGTTCTTCGTCGGGTTCGGTCGGTTCCGGTTGCGCGGGAACAGTGTTGGCGGGCGGGGTGAGTTGCTGGTGTGGGCGTGGGCGGGCGGGCGGGGCCGGAGGGTCGGGGAGATAGTCGGCCAGACTTGGGGGTGGTGGTGGGGCTGGCACGGTACTTAGTCCCGGTTGCCCGTCCCCCGGTACGGCCAGGCCGGGTTGCCCGGGAGCGCCAGCAGCGATGCTGGGCCCTGCAGCGGTGATGATAGGTAGGACGGCCAGTGTTGCGAGCGTGCGTGTCGTAGTCATGTGCTCGGTGCCTCGATCCGACCGGTGAAGTCTAGGGCCGGTCCCTCGTAGGCGGAACCGACACTTTCGGTGATCACGCTGTTTGGAACCCTACTCGGAACCGGCTGTGCGACAACCGGGCTGGCGAACCTGGCACAGTCGGTCGGATGTCTGGCATCGCGACGGAGAACCGAATGTCTGCCAAGGCGAGGGGTGGGGCGCGTGAAAGAGACGGGCAGGCCCGGCCTGCCCGGCACTCTGCCCGTCGCGGCGTCGCAGAGGCTCCCGGCCGAGGAGGAATTTCCGGCTTCCAGACCGCCACCGTCCCAGCGGACCGCCACGGGAAATTCGTCCTCGGGCGCGGAGGGGCGACGCCGCTAGAATTGCGCGCCCCACCCCTCCCGCACGTGGCAGGCATCCCCGGGCATAACCGATCCGGGAGCTGCCGTGGGCGACCCAATGCCGGAATCAGCCTATTGATCAACAGGATTCGGGCCGTCGAACCCAGGCGGAAGTAGCGAAGAAGACGACACTGCCAGGTACGAAACTCGGGATTTCTTCCCCCGTGTCGCAGACGAAGGCGCGCGAAAAAGGGACGTGTCGATCCCATAGTTTGACGTGTGTTTCGCGCCCCCAACACGCAGGCCGACCTGCGGTGATGTTTGCTCCCCTCGAAAGGATCACCAAGTACCCACATCAATGTGTACTTGGTGATCCTTTCGAGGGGAGCAGGTGAGTGAAGAGAGAAGCGTGTCGGGAGTAATGGTTATGTGAATAAGGGGTTTGGTGGGTAGGTGGTAGTGGTTGCGTTGGGTAGTGAGCGTGGCGGTTGGGTAGGTGGTGGCGTTCGGGGACGGGGTGTGCGTACGTGACGGTGGCGTAGGTGGCGAGGTTCGGAGCGCTGGCGCGGTGGTGAACTCCGGCGCTTGGCGTCGCGTCGAGGTGGCCGTGTCCGGCGGGATCAGTTGCGTTTGCCAGTCCGGTGCTAGGTGCGGCCGGAAGGTCCTGTGCGGCTGGTGGATTCCCCGGGTGCGCGCCGCATGGTAGCCGCGCCGCCCCTCCGCGTCCTAGGACGATTTTCCGCCCGGCGGGCCGGTAGGCCGCCGTCGGTGTGGTGATCGGAAATTCGTCCTAGGTCGGGAGCCTCTGCGGCACGGCGGGCAGGCGGTGGGGGCAGGCCGCGGGGCCTGCCCCGTCGAGGGCGCGGCGTGCGCCCAGGGAATCCACGCCCTCGACGGGTCTCCAATCATGTTGACACGTACGTGTCAAAACCGTTGGGCCGCCGGTTGACACGTACGTGTCAAGCTCTCAGAAGGACCCGCAGATCATGACCGACTCCGACACCATTACCGGCCTGCTCGTCACCGCATTGGAAAATACCTGGGCGGCGATTCGATCCCGTCACCCCGACGTGCCCGAGGTCGTACTGACGGTCGGGTCCGGCTCGACTGGGGGGAGCGAGTTGACGCTTGGTCATTTCGCGCCGAACCGATGGATCCGCGGCGAGTACGAGATCCATGAATTGTTCGTCGGCGGTGAAGGGCTCGCGCGTGGCTCGGTCGATGTCCTGGGCACCCTGCTACACGAGGCTGCTCACGGACTCGCGGTTGTGCGCGGAATCAAGGACACCAGCCGTCAGGGCCGCTGGCACAACGAGCGATACCGCGCTCTGGGCGAAGAACTTGGACTTGTGCTCGCGCAGCATCCGAAGATCGGATGGTCGGTCACCGCCGTGCCGGACCAGACTCGCCACCAGTACCGCAACGTCCTGGACGAGCTCGCATTCGCGTTGGTTGCCTACCGCCGGCGCGAGCCCGAACGCCGCGGTGGCCGCAAGTCCAACAACAACGGCGTGACCGGCGAATGCGACTGCGGCCGGAAGATTCGGGTTTCGCGTGGTGTCTATGACGCCGGACCGATCACGTGTGGGCTTTGCGATGGGATCTTCGGGGCAGCAGGCATGTAGCAGCGGGCGGCTCCGATGTAGCAAAACATGTTGCAGACAGGTGTCCAAACAAGGGTTCGCGAGTCCACGCCTGTCCGATCCCCGAGGCCGTCATATACCCTGATCAGTGCAGAATGGATGCTGAGAACTGTTAGGTCAAAGCCTTGGGCGAGCCAGATTCGTCGCACTGGTTTTACACACCAGCGGTCGGCGGTTCGATCCCGTCTGCGCCCACTTCAACCGGCAGGTACCAACGAGGTATCGGCCGGTTTTTCGTTTGCCACATGGACATTTGCGTGGGGCAGCGGTGACGGCTTCGAACAATGTGGGCTATCGGGCCCCTTCGGCTCCAATGTCGTAGTGGCGCAGGGAGAATCGGATGGTATGGGGCCGATCGCTCAACAACTGCTGACCATTTCCGGGGTTCTGCTGGGCGCTGGAGCCGCGTTCACTGCGACAACGTTGATCGAGAGGTCCAAGTGGCGGAGGACCCTGGACACACGCTGGGACGATAAGCGATTGGCTGCATACAGCGAGTTCGCAGGTTCGCTCAAGTCGCTACATGAGGTGCTGTACCGGCTCGCGGCAACGGCGGGATTGCCGGCGATTGCTCAGCCGCTCGATCGTGAGGTCGGCCTGGCTGCGATGGCGGCCGCCGAGGGCGAGCGGACGGTGCGGTGGGAGGCAGTCCTCTTACTGGGCTCCACGGATGTCATCTCTGCTGGGCGACAATGGCACAAAGAGATCCTGGACCTCAGCCACGTTGTTTTGGCCGCGGATCCGGACCACACCGAGTACCTTCGACTGTTTCAGTCGACGGGCAGGCTCAGAAACAGCTTCTACGACTTCGCGCGGGCAGATCTAGGGGTGAGGGGAGGGGTCCTTCCGCCCGGTGATGTTGTGTGGCTGCCTCCGGGCTACACCCCGGGCCGCGTCGACGCCGGACGGGACGGTGGATCGATGTCCTCCGACCAGGTTAGCCAACCCGCCGATTCCGATTGATCGGCCTTCTCGTTTTCGGCGTGTCCACCAGGGATCTTCGACAGTATGTTCGACTATGGCCAAGGTGCTTCAGGCGTATCGGTTTGCGCTCGACCCTACGGGTGCGCAGGAGCAGGTGCTTCGGTCGCACTGTGGGGCGCAGCGGTATGCGTTCAACTGGGGACTGGCGCTGGTTCGGGCAAACCTTGCGCAGCGAGAAGCGGAGCGGTCCTATGGGATTGCGGATGCGGAGCTGACACCGCTGGTTGGCTGGTCTGCGTTTGCGTTGCGGCGGTCGTGGAATCGGGCCAAGGATGATGTTGCGCCGTGGTGGGGCGAGAACTCGAAGGAGGCGTACTCATCGGGGTTTGGCGAACCTGGCTGCGGCGCTGGTGAACTGGTCGGATTCTCGATCGGGAGTGCGGGCTGGTGCTCAGGTCAGGTTTCCGCGATTCAAGGGTAAGCGAGGCACGATGTCATGCCGGTTCACAACCGGCAGCATCGGGTTGTCGCGGGTTGATTGCCGGCACATCCGATTGCCCAGAATTGGTTTGGTTCGGACTTGCGAATCAACCCGAAAACTCGCGCGCCGCATTGCCTCCGACGTGGCGCGTATCCGTTCCGCGACAGTATCGCTGCGCGCCGGGCGGTGGTTCGTGTCATTCTCCGTTGAGATGGACCGCGCCGAGCGGGGCGCTGCGTGTCCGGGTTCCGTGATCGGCGTTGACCTCGGTGTGAAATCGCTGGCGGTCCTGTCCAACGGAGAGGTGGTCAGCAATCCGAGGAGTCTCGATCGTGCTCAGAAGCGGTTGCGCCGGTTGCAGCGGCAGAGTGCGCGGCGGCGCGGACCCGACCGTCGGCGTGCGAGCGTTCCCTCGAAACGGTGGATGCAGACAAAGGCGCGGATTGCGACTCTGCATGCCCGCGTGGTTGATTCGCGGCGCGACGGTTTGCATAAACTGACCACCCGATTGGTGCGTGAGCACGGCACCGTGGTTGTCGAAGATCTGAATGTGGCAGGGATGTTGGCCAATCGCCGGCTGGCCCGGAGCATCGCCGATGCCGGATTCGGTGAACTGCGTCGCCAGTTGGGCTACAAGACGGAATGGGCGGCCGGAACCCTGCATGTAGCGGATCGTTGGTACCCGAGCTCCAAGAGATGTTCGTCCTGTGGCGTTGTGAAAACCAAACTGCGCCTCGGTGAACGAACGTTCATCTGTGATCACTGCGGATTCGTGGTCGACCGGGATCTCAATGCGGCTCGAAATCTCGCAGGTTTGGTGACGTCCTCGGCGAGTTGCGTCGGGACGAGAAACTTGCCCGCTGGAAACCCATCCAAGTCCTGCGCAACGCAGGCATCGGGTATCGCCACGGGAAGACCCGATCCGACAGGAACGGGCCAACGTAGACGGAGTAATTCGCCTACTCGGGGCAGCTCAAGGGGCATGTCCTGAACGGTTCGAGCCCCTCTGCGCCACGTCATCGGTGAGGTGTGTAACAGCCTGGCTACTGTGGCCGAATTCACCTGCGGCGCCGTCGATGTGGGTGCCGAACATGCCGGGGGTGACGTCTGGATCGGCTGCACCCGGATAGTCGTGATTGAGCGTGTCGATTGTGGAAGGGCGAGGGTTTGACGTCTCCGATCTTGTCCAAGGGACAGAACATACCGCTACCTGACGATGTCGAGCGGATCGATGTCGTGATCGGGTGGACGGAGCCGGAGGTGGAGGTCGATGCGTCCGCCCTGCTACTTGGCGAAGACCGAAAGGTCGCTTCAGACAATGACTTCGTCTTCTACAACCAACCGGAGTCCGCGGACGGATCGGTGAGGTTCCTCGGCACAGGAGTAATCGAGGAAGGGGCTCAGACGCGGATCGCGATCGACCTGTCGGCCGTACCAGAAGCCGTTCATACGGTGGCGTTGGCGGGCAGTGTCGGTTCGGGCACATTCGGGACGGTCGGCAAAATCACATTCTGTGTTGTTGACGGCGCAGGGCAAACGCTGGCCGAATACACGACTGCGGACGCGACTTCGGAGTCGGCGTACTCGTTCGGTGAGGTCTATCGCCGTGGCGGGGTGTGGAAGGTCCGGGCCGTCGGGCAGGGCTGGGATTCCGGATTGGCCGGTCTGGCAACGGACTTCGGGGTCTGTATCGACGATGCGCCGGACGAAGCACCGTCCGGCGAGCAGGTCGAGGTGGCGTCGCCGATCGATGCGGAACAGGCAGTGGCAGCGGACGCGGAGGCTGTCTCACCGGCCGACAAGGACGCCGAGCCCGGCGATGCGCCGAAGACGCGCACCGTGAATCGTGGCCGGGGCGTCCGTACAGCAAAGACGGTAGCGAGGAAGGCCAAGCCCGTCGAATTCAAGCTCGCGGAGGACGAATCCTGGCAACCAGCCCGGCTGTTCTCCGTGGTCGGCGTCGGCGCGGGGGAGGAGCAGGAAGGGCGCGCGACGTCGGCGCTCATCGCGACCATGCAGGCCGTGCGACACTTCGCACGGGCGATATGCGCTCGGATGGGTGCTCCGGCAGGCGCTTTCGAAGGCTACGTCGAGGTTCAGTACGAGCGGGGAGACTCGAAGGTCATCCCCGACGCGGTGCTCAAGGTAGTCCGGGGCAGCCGGGTGTGGACCGCGCTGCTCGAGGTGAAGACCGGCAGCGGCAAGCTCAAGCGGGACCAACTCGAAAGCTATCTCGATATCGCCCGTAAGAAGAAGTACGACGTCGTGGTCAGCCTATCGAACGACATTCCGGCCGGTCCGGGAGAACTGCCCGTCGAGGTCGATCGGCGCAAGCTCGCCAAGGTTGCTCTGCGTCATCTGTCCTGGGCGGAGGTCATCCACGAGGCGCGGATGTTGCTCTCGCACGGCAGTCTCGACGACGAGCTGCAGGTGTGGATCCTGAGCGAACTGCTGCGCTATCTCGTTCACCCGCGGTCCGGTGCAACGGAATTCGTCGATATGGGCAGGCACTGGGTGGCGGTCCGCGATGCGGTTGTCGCCGGCACGTCGCGCGCGAGTGATCAGAAGGCATTACAGGTCGCCGATACCTGGGTCTCCCTGTGCCGTCACCTTGCCTTGCGGCTGACCGCCGAGCTCGGGGTGACGGTCAAACACGTTCTGTCGCGACGTCACCGGACCGATCCGGCCGCGCGCAATACCGCGGTCGCGGAACAGTTGGCGAGTATTGGAACCCTGGAGGCTGTCCTGCACATCCCCGATACCGCCGGGGACCTGGTCGTGGTTGCCGAGCTCCGCGCCAATCGAGTGCGCTGCCGCACCACTCTCGACGCACCGAATGAGGGCACCTCCACGCGACGACTGTCGTGGCTGCTCAAACAACTGCAGGATGCTCCGGGAGACGTGCAGGTCGAGGCGGTCTTCTCCGAGCAGGGCAACGAGGCCTGCGAACATCTCGCCACCGTGCGCGAGAACCCGAAGATTCTGACACAGGGGCGGTCCGGAGAGATCGTCTCCTTCGCTTTGGAACAGATCTTCCCGCTGGGCAACCGACGCTCCGGCACCGCCGCGAGCTTTATCGCAAGCGTTACCTCGGCGACCGATGCCTTCTATGGATCGGTGGTCCAGCCGCTGCGTGGCTGGGTCCCCGCCGCCCCTAAACAACCCGAACTGCCGCAATCCGATACCGCGGTGGACACCGACGTGTAAGTCCAAGCGTCGCAGTCGTGATCTCGAGAGCCCATCCGTTTCGACGGATGGGCAAGATCGCCCGCGCCTTCCAGGTGCCGGAGCGCACGATGGCGCGGCGGCTGGTGCGGGCCAAACGGAAGATCAAAGCGGCCGGGATCCCATTTCGAGTGCCACCGAGTCACCTTCTCCGCGAGCGTCTCGACTCGGCTCTCGCCGTCGTCTACCTGATCTTCAACGAGGGTTACGGCGGCCGTGACGAGCTCGCGGCCGAGGCAATCTGTTTGGGGCGCACGCTTTCTGGGCTGCCTCCTGAGGTGCACGGGCTGCTGGCGATGATGCTCTTGCACGACTCCCGTCGCGAGGCCCGGTTTCGCGACGCCGAACTCGTGCTGCTCGGCGATCAGGACCTGTCACGGTGGAATACCGAGCAGATCGCCGCCGGCCGCGCCGCGCTCGACCAGGCGCTGGCCCGGCGCGGTCGTGGACCCTATGTCCTGCCGGCCGCCATCGCTTCCTTGCATGCCGAATTGCCCCGCGACTGGGCACAGATCGCATCCCTCTACAGCGAACTCGGCCGCCTGACCAGCTCGCCTCTCGTGGAGCTCAACCGCGCGATCGCCATAGCCGAGACAGAAAGGCCCCGAGGCCGGTTCTGCGCATTGTCGAGCAACTCGGTCTCGACGACTTTCGCTACCTGCACTCGACCAAGGCGGAACTTCTGCGACGCCTCGGGCGCATCGATGAGACGCGCAAGGCCTATATACGGGCCAGAAAGCTCACCGACTCCGGCGCTGAACGGCGCTTCCTCGAACGGCGGCTCTCAGAACTCGCAGCCGCCACGGATTCGGGTCCTGAACGGTTCGAGCCCCTCTGCGCCTTCCTTGGAAATGGCAGGTCATGACCAGATTATCCGCAACAAAACTATGATGGTGGCGTGACTGCATTGGCGCCCAGGCGTGATGAGCCTGACCTGTCGTTCCTGCTCGACCGGACGAGTCATGTGCTGCGCACTCGGATGGCGGCGGCGCTGGCCGAGATCGGGCTGACCACTCGTATGCATTGCGTACTGGTGCATGCGCTCGAGGAGGAGCGGACGCAGATTCAGCTGGCGGAAATCGGGGATATGGACAAGACCACCATGGTGGTCACCGTCGACGCGCTGGAGAAGGCCGGGCTGGCGGAGCGGCGGCCCTCCAGTACGGATCGGCGGGCTCGGATCATCGCGGTTACCCCCGAGGGCGCGAAGGTCGCGAAGCGGAGTCAGCGGATTGTCGACGGGGTGCATCGGGACGCCCTGGCGACGCTGCCGACGGGGGATCGCGAGAACCTGTTGCGCGCCTTGACTTCCCTGACCGAAGGGCATCTGGCGGCGCCGGTGGAGACGCCCGCGGCGCGAAGGGCGCGCCAATAGTCCGCTTCTATATTGTCTGCAACGGAACTATCTAGTACGGTCTCTCCTGTTGGTTCCGAACCGGAGATGACGCATGACAATGTCCAAGTGCCTCGCCCTCGCCGTCCTGTCGGCGGCGACGTTGATGACCATCCTCGACGGCAGCATCGTGACCGTTGCGATGCCCGCGATCCAGAACGACCTGGGCTTCACCGCGACCGGCCTGAGCTGGACCGTAAATGCCTACCTCATCGCCTTCGGTGGGCTGCTGCTGCTTGCCGGGCGGCTCGGTGATCTGATCGGCCGAAAGGCTATGTTTCTCACCGGGACCGCGGTCTTCACCGCCGCCTCACTGTTCGCCGGAGCCGCCACCACGCCGGAATTGCTGATCGCCGCCCGCTTCCTTCAGGGCGTGGGCAGTGCTGTCGCCTCCTCGGTGGTGCTGGGAATCCTGGTTACCGTGTTCACCGAGAATCGTGAACGGGCAAAGGCCATCGGCATTTTCAGCTTCACCGGTGCGGCCGGCGCCTCCCTCGGCCAGGTTTTGGGTGGGGTGCTGACCGATGCGCTGAACTGGCACTGGATCTTCCTGATCAATGTGCCGATCGGGGTGGTGACGGTCGCGCTGGCGGTCCGGGCGCTGCCCGCCGATCGTGGTATCGGGTTGGCCGCGGGTGCGGATGCGCTCGGCGCGCTGCTGGTGACCGGTGGACTCATGCTGGGCATCTACACGGTGGTGAAGATCGAGCGGTACGGCTGGACTTCCGCGCACACGCTGGGACTCGGCGCGGTCGCGGTCGGGCTGCTCGCCGCCTTCGTCGGGCGTCAAAGGACGGCGCGTACGCCGTTGCTGCCATTGCGAATCTTCCGTTCCCGCAACGTATCCGGCGCCAACCTGGTGCAGATGCTGACGCTGTCGGCCATGTTCGCCTTCCAGATCCTCGTCGCGCTCTATATGCAGAAGGTGCTCGGCTACAGCGCGCTGGCCACCGGGCTGGCCATGCTGCCCGCCGCCGTCGCCATCGGCGGGGTGTCGCTGTTCGCCTCGGCGCGGTTGATCACCCGCCTCGGTGAACGCGCCGTGCTGGTCGCAGGCCTGGGTCTGCTGCTGGCCGGAATGAGCTGGCTGACCAGGCTTCCGGTGGAGGCCTCCTATGTCGTCGATCTGCTGCCGATGATGGTGCTGGTCGCCGGTGGCGGGCTGGTGCTGCCCGCACTGGCCGCGCTGGGCATGTCCGACGCGGATGCGGAGGATGCCGGAGTGGCCTCCGGATTGTTCAACACCACGCAGCAGGTCGGCATGGCACTGGGCATCGCCGTGCTGTCCACGCTCGCCGCCTCGCGCACCGGGAGCCGGCTGGTTTCAGGTGCTTCCGAGGCCGCGGCGCTGACCAGCGGATACCGCCTGGCCTTCACTGTCGCGGCCGGGCTGTTGGCCGCCGCGCTCGTGGTCGGCCTGACCGTGTTGCGGCGGCCCGCCGCCACTGTCTCCGCACCGGCGGAGACAGTGGCTCCCGCTCTCTGACCATCCGAAATTCCTGCTGCTGAACGGACTTCGTCATGCGTGTACTTCGGGCCCTGGTGGTCGGACTCCTGCTGCTCACGGCGGCCGTGACCGCGCACGCGGCGCCGCTGGAAGGCGCAGGGTGGACCACGGTGTGGGCGACCTCGGCGCAAATGCCGAGTAAGACGATGGGACCCAACTGGTCCGTGCAGGGATTCTCGAATCACACTCTGCGGCAGGTGATCCGGGTGAGCCAGGGTGGCGTCGCCACCCGGGTGCGCCTGACCAATCGATATGGCACCGAGCCATTGGCGATCGCGGGGGCCACGATCGCCATGACCGATGCCGGCGCGAGCATTCTCCCGGACACCCTGCGGCCCTTGACCTTCGGTCTCGCCTCGGTATTCCGAATCCCGGCCGGGGCCGATCTCACCACAGATCCGGTATCGCTGCCGGTCGCGCCCTTCCAGTCACTGACCATCACGCTCTACCTCGCCGGGCCGACCGGCCCGGCGACCCACCACGCACAGGCCTTCGCGACCACGTACCGCGCCGCCGGCGACCACGCCGCGGACGGCGTCGGCGCCGCCTTCACCGAGTCCACTCGGTCCTGGTACTACCTGTCGGGCGTCGAGGTCCTGGACGTGCTCCCGCACCGCTCGGGTGTGGTCGCCTTCGGTGATTCCATCACCGAAGGCGTCGGCTCGACCCCCGACGCCGACCATCGGTACCCCGACGAGCTGGCCGAACGCCTGGCCGCCGGAGGTAATCCACGCGCGGTGATCGATCAGGGTATCGGGGGCAACCGGGTCACCGTCGATTCGACTTGGCTGGGCGACAGTGCGCAACGCCGATTCCGCGCCGATGTGCTCGACCAGCCGGGCGTCGGCACGGTCATCATTCTCGCGGGCATCAACGACATCGGTCTCAGCGCCGATGGTCCGGGCGCTGCCGATACCGTCGTGCCCGTCTCCACCGACCGGCTCGTCGCCGGGCATCTCGATCTGATCCACCAGGCCCAGGCCAAGGGTATGCGGGTCATCGGTGCGACCCTGACCCCCATTCACGGCTCGCCCTACTTCTCGCCCGCGGCCGAGGCGGCTCGCCAGGCTCTCAACACGTGGATCCGTACCGCGGGGGCCTACGACGCCGTGGTCGATTTCGATGCCGCTCTGCGTGATCCGGTCGATCCCCAGCGCTTCGCCCCGGAGTTCGACAGCGGCGATCACATCCACCCCGGCGATGCGGGCTATGCCGCCATGGCGATGGCGGTGAACCCAGCCGAGTTGGGCTGACGCCGCGCCCGCCTCCCCGGCCCCCGTGGTGGTCCTGGCCCGTTGCTGGTGAGGCATTCGTAGTCGTCGGCGAGATCGCGTCGGGTGATCTCCTGCCTCCCAACGGGTCGTCACCGGGCCGATCACAGGCCACGGGAAAGGAAAGGGCCGGGTGAGCCCGCAAGCCCGCTGGCAACCGGGCTCACCCGTCGACGGAACGAATACTGTTGTGTGTCACGGGAGTACGGGAATGTGCCTGCCTGCGGCCGCCACCTCGAATGGCTGTGCACGCACCGCCCGAACGCTCGGACAGTGGATGGTGCCGATGGCGCAGGGCTGGTCACACGTCCCGCCTCCCGCGAGAACCACTCTCATCGTGCTGTGTATCGGAACGGGCATCACCTCACTTCCTGCCTCACGCCGCGGTCACCGGCGTGGTCGGTGCGGGCGCATCCGGCCCCGCTCTCTCTGCTCAGCAAGAGGCGGGCCAGGTCAGGCGTTGATGGCCTGACGCTCGTGGTCGGCGTGGGTGATCTCGATCTTGCGGGGCTTGGCCTGCTCGGCGACCGGGATCACCAGGCGCAGCACGCCGTCGCGGTAGTCGGCGCGGATCTGCTCGGTGTCGAGGTTCTCACCCAGGAACAGCTGACGGGAGAACACACCGCGGGTCCGTTCCGCGGCGATCATCGACCGTCCCGGATCCAGCTCGGGCCGCGAGGCCTTCACCGTCACCACATTGCGTTCGACATCCAGATCCAATGAGTCGGGGTCGATGCCAGGCAGGTCGAACTCCACGAAGAACTCGTCCCCATCGCGCCAGGCGTCCATCGGCATCACCACCGGCTGCGCTGGGGTCCCGAGCATGGCGCGGGTCAAACGATCCAGGTCACGGAAGGGATCGCCAAAGGGATCGGTGCGCATCAACATGGTTGCCACCTCCAGTTACTCCGTTCTCGATTGAAGGCAACGCAGATAACCTATGTCATCTGACAGAGATAATTTCTAGCACTCTCACTAGGTGAGTGCAAGGCTCTTGAGCAGGTAATCTCATAGCGACGAGGAACAGGAGTGCCATGGATCCGCAGCAACAGTCACTCGGCCACCTGCCCGGCGCGGAGCGGGCGGTGTATGCGATCTCGGTCGCTGCCGAGTTGTCCGGTCTGGGCGTGCAGACCCTGCGCCTCTATGAGCAGCACGGCCTGATCACCCCGGTCCGCAGCAGTGGCGGCACCCGCCGCTACAGCGGCGCCGACCTCGCCCGTGTCGCGCGCATCACCGCGTTGACCGGGCAAGGAGTCAACCTCGCCGGTATCGCGCGCATCCTCGACCTCGAAGACGCCAACACCGTCCTGCGCGAATCCAACACCGCTTTGACCGCCGAGCGCGACCAACTACGCGACCAGCGCTGACCAGGTCCGCCCTGGTCGAACGCGGCGATCCCCCAGCGCCCGGTAGTCCGCGGGCTCGTTGCGCCATCTGTCTGCGCCCGGTAGCTGCGCTGCTGGACCGGGGCGGTGGTCACCGCCGGTAACGACTTCGTCATCGGGTGGCCACGATCGAGGACCGAGGGGTTACGCGGGCCGGGTTGTTGGTGTGTGCTGAGGTGTCGGCGCAGCACGCGACCCGGGTGTCCGAGCCGATACGAGGGTCCGCCCCTCGTGCACTGACGGACGCTGGGGCGAGACCCTTGTCCATCCCGAGCCGGGATGCGGCCATGGCGACTGAGACGGGAAGAGCTTCGATCGCGCGCCGCCGGCGGGCGGTGCGCGACTGTGCTGCCGCAAAAGGGCTGGCGATATCCGTTTCAGCGCAACGTGTTTGACGGAGCCGGGCAGGGAAGCCTGTCGGCGGCATAGGTCGAAACCATCTCGTACTGCCGTTGGCGCTGACGGGTTGAGTCATGACGGGAACCCCTCCGCACGATTGTGTGCGAAATCCACCGGACGAGGCAGTGCCGCCTGTGCATCACCGCTTTGTCTGGATTGTCGCCATCGACCATCCGGTCCCGAGTGGAGGACCGATCTCAGCGTGTTCTCAGCGGTCGACGGGCAAACTCCGCTACGACTCGATCCGACGGCCCCACCGGGAAGGGAAACCCCAGCATGGCCTCCGCGCCCACCCGCACCGACTACAAGCTCCCTCAGGTCACTGCCCTGTTCTGGGTACTCAAGATAGCCGCGACAACGCTCGGCGAAACCGGCGGCGATCTTCTCGCGCAAACCCTGAACCTCGGCTACGCCGCCGCGTCGGTACTGTTCCTCACCGTCTTCGCTGTCAGCTTGTTCGCCCAGCTCCGAGCTCGCCGCTTCCATCCGGCCCTGTACTGGACGGTGATCGCCGCGACCAGTACCGCCGGCACCACGATCTCCGACTTCCTCAACCGCGGGCCCGGCTCGGGCACCTCCACCGACGGCGGCCTCGGCTATGGCACAGGCGCGGTCATCCTCATCTCCGGTCTGCTGATCGTTTTCGCCGTCTGGAGATTCACCGGCCAAAGCTATGACGTCACCAGCATCAGTAGTCCGCGGGCCGAAATCCTGTACTGGTCAGCGATTCTGCTGTCCAACACCCTCGGCACCTCCCTGGGTGACTATCTCTCCGACAGCTCCGGCCTGGGCTACTGGGGCAGCGCGGCACTCATCGCCGCGATCATGGCTGCCATTCTCGCCGCCCACTACATGACCCGTATCTCCGGCGTGCTGTTGTTTTGGCTCGCGTTCATCCTGACCCGTCCTCTCGGCGCCACAGTCGGCGACCTGTTGTCCAAACCTCACGCCAAAGGCGGGCTCGGGTTCGGAACCTGGGGAACTTCCGCCGCCCTGCTCACGATCCTCGTTGCCGGGATCATCTACGGCTACAGCCACACTCGCGGGAAGCAGGCTGCCACCGTCGAGGCCACCGAGGTGCTCGACAACGTCTGACCTCGACGAGGTGAGTTGGTGGAGGGGCGTGGGATGTAACCTGGGATTGTGTGGGGCGCCGTCGTCTGCGAGCGTTCCCGCTCCCTTTACACCTGATGCGGTGCGGCCTGAATGTGGCGTTGGTTTGCTATCCGTCGAGGAAGGGAGCCGTGATGAGCACTGCAGCGGAGCGGGCAGCCCAGCTGGATCTGGTTGCTCGCCTCAAATCCTCTTTTTCCGAAATTCCGGATGCTCCGACCCCTGATCTCGTGGACCACGAGCACCTCGCCGCCTATATGAAGACGGTGCATGACGTGGGTGGGGAGCCGGACGCGCCGATGAAGTACGAGAACAAGCAGTACGAGGGGTGGGAGCACAACACCTATGTGATTTGCGAGGTGCTCGCTTGGCGGGGGATCTGGTTGTCGGAGGAGCGGCGCCGGATGGGCAATGTCGACGTTGGTCGCGCGATCTATTTGGGGATTCCGTATTACGCTCGCTGGCTGCTGGCCGTGGCGCGGGTGCTGGTCGAGAAGCATCACATCGGTCTCACCGAGCGAGCGGATGGTCGAGGTCCAGGACCGTTATGCGGGTGGTCTCCATGGCAGGCCCATCGAGGCTCGCCCCAAGTTCGAAGGGGACGGTTCAGGGGTCGCACGGAACCGGCATCATGTCGAGGCGGTCGGTAAGGGTGATCCGCAGGTGTTCGCGGGACGGGCCGGGGAACCGAGATTCCGGGTCGGCGATGCCGTGATGGTGCGCGAACTGCCGGCCCTGTTCTACACCCGGACGCCGGAGTACGTGCGCGGCGCGAGAGGTGAAATCGCTTCTGTCGCTTATGAAAGCCCGGCGGCAGAGGATGAAACCTGGGATCGGCCGGACGCGAAACCCGAGTGGTTCTATGTCGTTCGGTTCGATCTCTCCGAATTGTGGTACGGCTACACCGGAACGAAGAGCGACACCCTGCAAACCGAGCTGCCCGAGCGTTGGCTGAAAGGGATCGAATGAGCGGCCATGATCACGACCACGATCACGACCATGCGCGCACGGTGGCGCCGATGGTCGATGAGATAACCGACTTCGAAGTCCTGGAGATCGCATTACGCGAACTGTGCATCGAAAAAGGCATCTTCACGGCCGAGGAGCATCGCCGCTTCACCGAATTCGCCGAGCAGATCGGGCCCACCCCGGCCGCGCACCTGGTGGCCCGGGCCTGGCTCGATCCCGAATTCAAGGCACTCGCGCTCGCGGAACCGATGACCGCCAGCCGGGAGGTCGGCGTCGACTGGCTGGAACCCACCGGCTTCGGAACACCCAGCGATTTCACCGCATTCGAGATTCTCGAGGACACCCCGACCGTGCACAATGTGATCGTCTGCGCCTTGTGTTCGTGCTACCCGCGGCCGATTCTCGGCAATTCCCCCGAGTGGTATCGCACGCCCAACTATCGGCGTCGGCTGGTCCGCTGGCCGCGCCAGGTGCTGTCGGAATTCGGTCTCGAATTGCCCGAAGGTGTTTCGGTGCGAGTGCAGGACTCCAACCAGAAACACCGGTTCATGGTGATGCCGATGCGGCCGGAGGGCACCAATGGCTGGGATGAGGACCGGCTCGCCGACATCGTCACGCGGGACTGTTTGATCGGTGTCGCACTGCCCAAGGTCGGTGTGACGAGCAATGTCATCACCGATACGCGTCCGGCCATTCATCCGGTGGACTGAGAGGACATCGTGAGCACCGAAGAGATCTCGTCGCTGCGCGGCATCGTGGAACGGAACCAGGTCTGGCCCCGGATGGCCGCCAAATACGGCGTCACCAATCCGGTGCCGCCCTGGAAGACGAGCCTGGACGGCCTGTGCGACGCCCTGGACCGCGCGGCCTGCGCGGCGAACGTCCCCGATTTCCAGGAACGCCGGGACGAAGAGGACGCGCTGTCGGCGACCATTTACGCCGACCTGCCGTATCCGGAGAATCAGCTCGTCGCCTTGGCGCACTCGCTGGTGGCCCGCGGCGTCATCGACGAAATCGAACTCCGGGAACGCCTCGCCACCATCCGAGCCAGACTGGAAGCCTGATCACGGAGGGTGAGCTGAGGGTGTGTGACAACCCCATTCGGTTGGTTCGGACGACTGCGGCGCTTCTTCGAGCCTGATCTCGACGTCGTTGGCGAGATCTGTCGGGCGATTCCGCCGAATGGGGGTGACGGTGTTGCCAAGTACTTGCTGATATCCATAGTGCGGTGTCCGCGCCCGGGAGGAATCCGTAGTTTCCGGTATTTCCGCTGGTCGACTACTTACGGATGGGCGGCCGGGGTAGGTAGTACGTAGGGTGGCGCGTATGTCGAGGAATCCCTTCTTTGAGCGCAGTGCGCTGCCGTATGAGCTTCCGGAGTTCGCGGAGATCGGGGACGAGCATTATCTGCCCGCGTTCGAGCGGGGGATGGCGGAGCAGCTGGCGGAGGTCGCGGCGATCACGGCGGGGGACGGGGAGGTGACGTTCGCGAATACCGTTGAGGCGCTGGAGCTGTCGGGCCAGCTGCTGGGGCGGGTGTCGCGGGTGTTCTTCAATGTGGCGTCGTCGGATTCGACGGAGCGGACCGAGGCGATCGAGGCGGAGATTTCGCCTCGGCTGGCGGCGCACGAGGATTCGATTCTGCTCGACGGGGAGCTTTTCCGGAGGGTCGAGGGGCTGTACGAGCGGCGGGAGGCGCTCGGGCTGGATGCGGAGCGGCTGCGGCTGCTGGAGCGGTATCGGCTGAGGTTCGTGCGGGCGGGAGCCCGGCTGGATGCGGGGGAGCAGGCCCGGTTGCGGGAGTTGAACGCCGAGCTCGCTTCGGCGGCGACGCTGTTCAAGAAGAACAATCTCGCGAACACCAATGCCGCGACGCTGATTCTGGACCGGGAGGAACAGGTGGCGGGGCTGGCGGACGCCGCGGTGGCGGCCGCGGCCGAGAACGCGGCCGCCCTCGGGCATGCCGGGTCGTGGGCCTTGAGCCTGCAGAACGTGTCGAACCAGCCGGTGCTGGCCGAGTTGGCCGACCGGGACGTGCGGAAGCGCATGATGACGGCGTCCCTGGGACGCGGGTTCGGCGAGGCCGGCGGCAATGCCGAGCTGGCGGTGCGGATGGCGGGGTTGCGGGCCGAGCGGGCGGCGCTGCTGGGGTACTCCGATCATGCGGCGTACGTGGTCGAGGATCAGACCGCCAAGACGGTGGCCGCGGTGGAAGAGATGCTGGCGCAGCTGGTTCCGCCCGCGGTGGCCAATGCCGAGCGGGAACAGGCCGACATCACCGCGGCCGTGCGGGCGGCCGGGGACTCGGCGGAACTGCGATGCTGGGATTGGCAGTTCTGGTCGGAAAGGATTCGCGCGGAACAGTTCTCGGTCGACGCCGAGGCCCTACGCCCGTATTTCGAACTGGAACGCGTGCTGTGGGACGGCGTCTTCTTCGCGGCCGGCGAGGTGTACGGCGTCACCTTCCAGGAGCGCCCGGATCTGCTCGGCTATCACCCCGAAGTCCGGGTGTTCGAGGTCTTCGACGCCGACGGCTCCGGGCTGGGCTTGTTCCTCGGCGACTTCTTCGCCCGCCCGTCCAAGCGGGGCGGCGCGTGGATGAACAGCCTGGTCAGCCAGTCCACGCTGCTGGGCACGCGGCCGGTGGTCGTCAACAACCTCAATATCGTGAAGCCGCCGGAAGGTGAACCGGCCCTGCTCACCTGGGACAATGTGCGCACCCTGTTCCACGAGTTCGGTCACGCGCTGCACGGGTTGTTCTCGACTGTGCGGTACCCGTTCTTCTCCGGCACGGCGGTGCCCCGCGATTTCGTCGAGTTCCCATCGCAGGTGAACGAGATGTGGATGGCCCGCCCGGAGGTGCTGGCCAACTACGCCAAGCACGTCGAGACCGGGGAGCCGATGCCCGCCGAGCTGGTCGAGCGCATGCTCGAGGCGGGACAATTCGGCGAAGGCTTCCGGACGGTCGAGTACCTGGCGGCCGCGCTGCTGGACTGGGCCTGGCACCGCCTGCCCTCCGGGGCCGCCGACGGCGTCGAGGCCGAAGCCTTCGAGGCGGAAGCCCTCGACAAGGCCGGCGTCGCCGTGGCCGCGATCCCGCCGCGCTACCGCACCGCCTACTTCTCGCACATCTTCGCGGGTGGTTACGCGGCCGGCTACTACTCCTACATCTGGAGTGAGGTACTGGACGCGGACACCGTCACCTGGTTCGAGGACGATGCCGCGTCCATCCGCGACAAGGGCGAGGCGTTCCGCCAGGAGCTGCTCTCCCGCGGCGGCTCGGTCGACCCGCTGGCGGCCTTCGAATCCTTCCGCGGCCGCCCACCGGTCATCGAACCCCTGCTGACCCGGCGGGGGCTCACCGTCTGACCGCGGCGATCAGCGGTACCAGACGCCGGAATCCCACCGGCCGTAGTCGTGGACGTCGAAGTCGTAGCGTTCGTGGGCGGCCGCGAACACGTAACCCCACCACCCGGCCGAGGTGTCGCAGATCTGGTCGTCGTGATTGCAGACGGTGAGGACCGGGACGGTGCCGAACCAGTCGTCGACGCCGGCGAGGGGATAACCGAGAACCAGGTTGCCGGGAGTCGCCGACAATCCGGCGTCACCCGGCCCCGGAGCGCGCTTGGGGTCGGCGAGCAGGATGGCGTTGGTATCGGCGACATTCGGGTGGGCGGTGATCCAGGCATGAATGATGGCCGAGCCCTCGCTGTGTCCGATCAACCGGATGTGGTCGCTCGGACATTCGGCGCGGTGTGACCAGAAGAGCCGGTCGAGTTCGTACATCGCCGGGAGCGAATCGGTGGATTCGTAGCCGATCGCTTGGTCGACGAAGGGAGCGAACACCGAATGGATACTGTCGCCCGAACCGCCGATTCCGATGGACCAGTCGCCGACGCAGCTGTCGGCTCCAGCCTGTGCGATCGTCGCGGAGGCGATGGTGAGGAGGGACATCAGTAATGCGGCGAAGAGCGCCGTTGCTCTACGCATGGTCGTACTTTCTTCGAACACGGCGGATCCGATATCAGCCTACGCAGAAATGGCCCGCCGTGTTCGGTGCGATCACATGGGGTACAGGGGGTGCTTGCGGGGATTGAATTCCGGCTTGATCGGCGGTTTGTCACGCAACAGCCGCAGCGCGTGGCGGATTTCCAGGCGGGTGCGGGAGGGTTCGATGACCGCGTCGATGTATCCGCGTTCGGCGGCGATCCACGGGGTGGCGACGGTCTCGTTGTATTGGTTGATCATGAATTCGCGTGCGGCGGCGCGATGTTCCTCCGGCATCGCCGCCAGCTGCCGCCTGCCGAGCAGGTCGACCGCGCTCTCGGCGCCGATGACCGCGATCCGCGCGGTCGGCCAGGCGAAGCTGAAATCCGCGCCGACCTGGCGGCAGGCCATCATGCCGTAGGCGCCGCCGTAGGATTTGCGCACCACCAGGTTGATGATCGGCACCGTCGCCTCGATGATCGCCCGCGGGACGCGGCCGCCGCGGATGATCACGCCATTGGCTTCCTCCGCGAGACCCGGTAGCACGCCCGGAGTGTCGGCGACGAACACCAGCGGAATGTTGAAGGCGTCGCACAACCGGATGAAATAGGTCGACTTGTCCGAGCAGGCGGCGTCGATCGAACCGCCCAGCACCAGCGGCTGATTCGCGATGACGCCGACCGGATAGCCGTCGACGCGAGCGAATCCGGTGATCAGATTCGGGGCGAATGCCGCACGGATCTCATGGAATTCGCCGTCGTCGAAGATGCGCAACAGGATTTCGTGCATGTCGTACCCGGCGCGATCGGAGTCCGGGATGATCGTGTCGAGCTCGAGGTCGTGCGCCGTGATCTCCGGTTCCAGACCGGGATTCATGATCGGCGGCTGTTCGAGGCAGCTCGTGGGCATGTAGCTCAGGTAGTCGCGAGCCCACCGGTAGGCGTCTTCCTCGGTCTCGGCCACGTGATGCAGGGTGCCGCGTTCGGCCTGCACCTCGGCGCCACCGAGTTCCTCGGCGCTGACATCCTCACCGTTGACGGCCTTGATCACGTCCGGCCCGGTGACGAACATGTAGGAATCCTTGGTACCGATGAGCACATCGGTATTGATGGGCCCGTACACCGATCCGGCGGCGCACTTCCCGAGAATGATCGACACCTGCGGCACATAGCCGGACAGCTTCTCGAGCACCCGGGAGATATCGCCGAACGAGGCGAGCGAACCCACCGCGTCCTGGATGCGCGCACCACCGGAGTCGTTGATCGTCACCACCGGGCACGCGTTGTCGAACGCGAATTGCAGTGCCCGCATGAACTTCTGCGCGGAGGTCACGCCGATCGAGCCGCCGTACACGGTCTGATCGTGGGAGATCACCACGACCGGACGTCCCCCGATCAGCCCGCGACCGGTGACCAGTCCGTCGCCGTAGAAGGCGTCGGGCTGACCGGGTTGGCGAGCCAGCGCACCGGTCTCGATGAACGTCCCCGGGTCGAGCAGCATGTTCACCCGCTGCCGGACACTCGGAATGCCCTTCTTCGATCGCTTGGCGATGCCGGGTTCGCCCGCGGGCTCCGCGGCGATCTCCAGGATCTTGGCCAGTTCATCGAGCTTCGCCCGGGTACCGATCACGCTATCTGCCACCTTCTCAGCCAAACGATTGTGCTCCAGCGAGGTTAAGCGGTAACGGCACAAAACGGGCGCCCAGATTTCCGTCGGCGCTTCGGTCATCCGGGTCTTGACGCTGTCTGGGTCGGCGGTGGAGTATTGCTACCGTTGGTATCGCATACCGACGGTGCCAGGATTGTCCGCGAGGGGTCGGCTCCAGAGCTGTTCTCTCGCAGTCGATGTCGAACGGAGTGTTCCCATGGGCCCCACCGTGACCGATGGCGCGATCGCTGTCCTGCCGCCCGGGCCCGAGCTGCCCAGCGTGCTGCAGACCCTGCTGTATTTCACCGGCCGGCGCCGAGCGCTCGAACGCGCCTGGCGGCGCTACGGGTCGGTGTTCAGTGTGTCCGTGCCGATGTACGGCCGGGTCGTGGTCGTCGCCGACCCCGCGCTGGCGCGGCAATTGCTCGCCGCGGGACCCGATATCGCGGGCAAGGCCGATCCCAATCTGGGGCGAGTGCTGGGCCTGGGCTCGCTGTTCAATCTCGACCAGGAGCCGCACCGGCGTCGTCGGCGGCTGCTGTCACCGCCGTTGCACGGCAAGCGGATGCGGGTCTACGAGGACGTCATCGAGCAGGAATTCCTGCGGGAATCCGCCGGCTGGCCGGACGGCGTCGAGTTCGCGATCCAGCCGTCCACGATGCGGATCACGCTGAACGCGATCCTGCGCACGGTATTCGGCGCCGAAGGGCCCGAACTGGACAGGTTACGCGAGATCATGCCGCCGTTGGTCGTGCTGGCGTCCCGATTGGCGGTGCTGCCGCGACTACCGTTGGGCGGCAGCCGATTCAACCCGGCCGTCCGCTTCGCCGCCCTGCGCCGGGAATACGACGAGTTGATCGCCGGCGTGATCGGCCGGACGCTGGCCGACCCGGCCCTGGAGGAACGCGACGACATCCTGTCGCTGCTGCTGCGGGCCCGCTACGACGACGGGACCGCGATGTCGCACAGCGATATCGCCGACGAGCTGCTGACACTGCTCGCCGCGGGGCACGAGACCACGGCGACCACCCTGGCGTGGGCGGTGGAACGCCTGCGCCGCCATCCGGCGATCCTCACCCGCCTGGCCGGTGAAATCGACTCCGGTGCGGGTGAACTGCTGCAGGCCACGATCTGGGAGACACAGCGGGTGCGGCCGGTCATCGGCGGCACCGGCCGCCAGGTGCGGGCCGGTGGCATGGAACTCGGCCCGTGGGTGCTTCCCGAAGGATGCCGCGTCCTGGTGGGGATCGGACTGATGCATTTCGACGAGCGGCTCTACCCGAACGCCCACGTCTTCGATCCCGATCGCTATCAGGGCGGCAAGCCCGATTTCACGACCTGGCTGCCCTACGGCGGCGGCTATCGCCGGTGCATCGGGGCGGAGTTCGCCAATATGGAGATGAAGGTCGTCCTGCGCTGTCTGCTCCGGGATTTCGAGCTGGAGCCGACGCGGGATCTGGACGAGAAGTGGCACGACCGCGGGGTGGCGTTCGCGCCCGGTCGGGGCGGTCGTGTCGTGCTGCGTCGGCGAGTCCGCGCGGTGAGCGGCGACGAGGCGGCCTAGCCGCGATTCCCGAGGGCGGCGAGAGCGGCGAGGGCGGCGTTGTGGCCGCTCATGCCGTGCGCGCCCGGACCCGGTGGCACCGCGGCCGAACACAGGTACAGCCCCTCGGCGATCCGATACGGCCGCAGCGTGATTCGCGGACCACCGAAGACGAGCTGGCGAATGTTCTTGTCGCCGGTGAGGATATCGCCGCCGACGTAGTTGGGGTTGTAGTCGGCGAACGCCGCCGGACCGGTGATCGTCGCGGCCAGGACGCGGTCGCGGAATCCCGGCGCGAAGCGCTCCACCTGGTTCAGGATCAGGTCGGTCGCGTCGCCCGAATAGTTCTGCGGCACATGCGCGTACAGGTCGATCGGATGTCTGTTGCCGGCCGAGCGCCCGGGATCGGCCAGGTACTGCTGTCCGACCACGAGGAACGGTCGTTCCGGCATGCGCCCGCGGTGGATGTCGCGTTCGGCGGCCAGGACCTCGGCGGTGCTCCCGCAGACGTGCAGGCTGCCCGCGCGCCGGGCGGCCGCGTTCGTCCACGGGATGCCGTCCTCGACCGCGAGACTGATCTTGTAGGCGGCCGGACCGTGGCGATATCGCCGGTACGCCCGCGCCGCGCGGGGCGGCAGCCGGTCGCCGAGAATATCGGCGACCGCGGTGGGCGCCAGGTCGAACAACACCAGGTCCGCGGGCGGCAGCTGGCTCGCCGAACGAATCCAGGCGCCGGTCTCGATGACGCCGCCGGCTTCCCGCAGCGCCGCGGCCATCGCATCGGTGATCGTGCGGGAACCGCCGATGGCGACCGGCCAGCCGTGCCGGTGCCCGGCCACGGTGATGCCGAGCCCGATCGCGGCGGAGAGCACGCGGTGTTGCGGCTGCCACCCGTGCGCCATGTTGCCCGCGAACAGCGCCGCGCCCTCCGGAGTGCGGAACAGCCGGGCGAGCAGCGCGGCCGGGACCAGACTCGGTATACCGAAGCGCGCCAATCGGATCGGATGCGAGGGTGCTCGCAGCAAGGGCCGCATGAAGTCGGTGGCGAGCTCGTCGTAGTGCAGCGCCGAGGCCTCGAACAGCCGCCGCCACGTTTTACCGTCGGCGCCGAGACCGGCCGCGGTGGCCGTGACGGAGCGGTGCAGTACCCCCGCCGTGCCGCCGTCGAGGGGATGGACGCAGTCGAGGGGCGCACGCCCCCAGCGCAATCCGTACCGGGTGGCGTCCATGCCCGCGAGGAACGGTGAGCCGACTGCCATCGGGTGGGCCATCGAGCAGTGGTCGTGCAGCAGTCCGGGCAGGGTCAGCTGGCCCGAGCGGGTGCCGCCGCCGATCTCGGCGGCTCCTTCGAGCACCGTGACCGCGACGCCGTGGCGGGCCAGGGTGAGTGCGGCGGCCAGGCCGTTGGGTCCCGCGCCCACCACGATCGCGGTGGTCATCGGCTCGCGCCCGGCGGCAGCACCCGCACCGGAACCGGGTTCGATGGATCGGGCCAGGGTTGGCGGGCGATCATGTCGGCCACGCGCACGTAGCCGGTTTCGACGAGACCCGTTGCCGCGTCGACGATCCGGTACCGCTGACGCTGCCGATGGATGGGTTGCGACTCGAGCACGACCACCCGCAGTTCTCCCGGTTCGAAGCCGCAGCGCCGGTGCAGGGCGGCCAGCAACTGTTCGTTGTGCAGGTGTCCCTCCCCGAAGTTCCAGCCCACCGCGGTACCGGCGACGGTTTCGCCGTCCCGCAGAGCGTAGTCGTCGAGGTTGTCGACGGCCCGTTCGACGAGCGTGTTGAGCGCGCGGCCGTGCGGGTGCATCGCGCGCCAGGCCATGCCCTTGGTGAGCATCAGGTCCATGCCGTGCGGCCCGTAGAGCTTGGTGAACTGCTCGGCCATCGAGGCGGAGCCGGTCGTCACGGACCGATCCAGCTTCTGCTCGGCGTCGCCGCGGAACATCCAGGTGCTGGTGGCCCAGTTGCCGGCGTAATACCGCATCGACGGCAGGAACGACACCCATTCCGGTTTCACGTTTCCGATCGCCGGCACCAGCACCAGCGCGAGCAGCAGGATCATCCCGAGCACCGGCGAACTCAGGTCGAAGACGCTGACCGCGGCCCAGTGCCCGAACAACCACACGATGCTGATGATGAAGAAGATGTTCCACTCCAATGGCACGCCCATCGGAACGGTGGAGATGATGTGCAGGTGGAAGATCACCATCGCGATGATCGCGACCCACGTCCCCGTCCCGCCGTGGCCGAAGAACACCAGGTAGGCGGGAATCGCGTACTCGATCACGGTGCCCAGGTGCGCCAGCGTGAACGGCAGCCGGGACGCGCGCAGGTCATGGGGGAAGTCGCGATACATCTTGCGCCGCAGCCACTTCAGGCGCATGACGGGGCTGTTGCTCATCATCACCGACACCACGAAGGGGAAATGGTGGTTGAGCTTGGATGTGGCCGCGCCCCACCAGAGCGCCAGCATGATCAGCTTCCAGCCGATGATCTGGTCGGCGGGGGAGAAGAAGAACACCACCACGGCCAGGGCGTAATGCTCACCGCGCGCCGCCAGGAAGACCGTCTTGTCGCGCAGCCCCAGCAGCCCGAGCGCGGTCAGCAACGCGGCCGCGGCGCGCACGTCCACGCCGCCGGAATCGGTTGCCCCGCTTGCCAAGGCCCAGCCTCCGGAGCCCAGCACGACGGCGTAGAGCAGCACATCGGCCACGCCCCGGCGATCACCGCGGGTGAACGGCACCCGGCCGGGCCAGGGCGCCAGCCGTACCGTACCGGGGCGCAGGAAGTACAGGATGCCGCCGATCGGCGGCAGAAATCGCATGGTGAGTGGCCCGGATCCGCAGCCCAGGCCGACGATCTCCCACAACAGGGTCCAGAGGATCAGCTTCTGATAGGCCAGCGGCTGGGTCCACCACTCGGCGATCCGGCCGATGCCCCCGAAGCCGGGGGTCAGGCCGATCATCAGCGCCGCCCCGGCGACATAGAGGGCGCATTTGAGCAGATACAGCGGGAAGACGCCCCACGGTGTGCCGAAACCGTGTTCGGCCCAGTGCACCGACATGACGCGCATCTTCTCGGTGCGCGGGAGGGCCTGCCAGCGGGCTTGGTCGATGTCCGGAAAATCCGGCGCCAGGAATCCCATGTCCGGGTCTAACCGGCGAGCCCGGACAGGCGCGCGCGCAGGGCGGGCTTGTCGATCTTGCCGATCGGGTTGCGCGGCAGCCAGTCCACTGTGATGAAGTCGGCGGGGATCTTGAACTTGGCCATCGAATCGCGCATGTGGTCGGCCAGTTCGCCGGCCGCGACGCCGGCGCTGTCGCGGAACGCGACGAAGGCCACCGGCACCTCCCCGTAGGTCTCGTCGGCCCGGCCGACGACGGCCGCCTCCAGGACCCGCGGGTGCAGCATGAGCGCCGTTTCGAGTTCCTTCGGGTAGATGTTCTCGCCGCCGCGGATGATCATGTCCTTGATCCGGTCGACCATGATCAGGTAGCCGTCCTCGTCGAGGCGGCCCACGTCGCCGGTGCGCAGCCAGCCGTCGACGATGGTCTCGGCGGTGGCCTCGGGCCGCCCGAGATAGCCGCGCATCACCATCGGCCCCTTGATCAGGATCTCGCCGGCCGAGCCGTCGGTGACGAAGGCGCCGTCCGCGCCGCGGATCGCGATCTCGTGGCCGGGCAGCGGCAGCCCGACGGTGCCGGGTTTACGGACGCCGTGCAGGGGGTTGACGGTGCTCGCGCACGTCGCCTCCGACAGGCCGTAGCCTTCGCAAATCGTGACACCGTAACGGGTTTCGAAGCGCTCGATCGCTTCGGCGGTCATCGGCGCGGCGCCGCAGGCGGCGAATCGCAGGGACGAGGTGTCGGGTATGTGCTCCTCGGGGAGCGTGGTGAGCAGATTGAAGATCGTCGGCACCCCGGAGAAGAAGGTCGGACGCACCTGCTCGACCAGGTCGAAGAAGGTGTGCGGGCGGAACCGGCCGGTGATCGTGACCTGCGCGCCGCTCAGCAGCGGTGTCAGGGTTCCGGCGATGATGCCGTTCGCGTGGAACAGCGGCAGGATCAGCAGGCTGTGGTCCGCGGCGGTGGTCGCCGTGATCACCCCCAGGGCGACGCATTCGCCCAGAATGCCGGCGTGGGTCAGTTCGACGCCCTTGGGGCGCCCGGTGGAGCCCGAGGTGTAGATGACCAGGGCCAGTGCCTGATCGGAGAATTCGCCCGGCCCGACGACCAGGTCCGCGCTGCGGTGGCCGTTCAGGTCCGACACCGGAATCCGGGTCGGCGCGGTGATCTCCGGGGCCGTGCCGTCGCCGCAGATCAGCGCGCGGACTCCGGCGTCGTCGAGCTGATACTGCGCCTCCTCGGCCGTCAGCCAGGGGTTGACCGGTGTCGCCGCGGCCCCGAGCCGCCAGATCGCGAACATGGCCACGACGAGTTCGGTCTGGTTGGGCAGCATGATCGCGACGATGTCGTCGGCGCCGACTCCGGCCTCGGCCAGGCGGTGCGCGTAGGCGCGCACCCGGTCCGCGAACTCGGCGTTGGTGACCGCGCCCGAGTCGTCGGCCAGGCAGGGGCCGTCCGGTACTTGTGCTGCTCGCACGTCGGGTAGCGCGGCGAAATGCATGATGGGCTCCTGGACCTGTCGGCGCCGATTCGTCCCTGATGAGACGCGAATTACAGCTGTCAAGGTAGGAGCCGGACTGTGTCCCGCGCCACGGGCCACCAGCCCGAAGATTCGCCGGGTTCTCGTGCGCTGAAACCGAATTACGCGGGCGGTCGCAGCACCGCCGAACCCAGCCAATGGGTGGCGTGCAACGCCACCTGCAGGTCGAGGGTGCGGCCGGGGTCGTCGAAGGTGTGACCGCACAGATCGAGCGCGTGCTGGACGCGATACTGAATGGTATTGCGGTGCATGGTCATCGAACCCGCCGCGGCCGCGTAGCTCCGGTTGTGCAGCAGGAATATCCGCAGGGTCTCCCGCAGCCAGCCGGCCCGCTCGGAATCCTCCGCGAGCTGTCCCAGGCAGCGAAAGACGAAGCAGCGCAGCGATTCCATGTCATCGATCAGCGTCGTGAGCACGGTGACCTGGTGGTAGCCGACGGCCCGGGGGATGCCGGTCCCGGCTGCCAGAGACAGCTCCCGGACGCGGTCCGCCTCGGCGAGACTGCGCCGGAAGCCGGTGACGCCGGGACGCGGTGTTCCCAGCGCTACTCGCACCGGTACCTCGAAATCCGCCAGCGCGCGATCGATCGCGCCGATATCGGGATCGTCCGCGGCGGGCACGGCGAACCAGAGCCGCACCTCCCGGTCGTCGATCGGCACCTGCAGCGGGCGGCCGGTCGCGCCCAGGGCGGAGCGCAATACCGTGCACAGATCGTCGAACACCGTCACCGCATCGGTGGACCGCACGCCGGGCTCCACCCAGGCATCGGCCGCGATATGCGTGGTGGTGAGCGAGTATTCGAGGAGCTCCTCGGCCTCGGCCGGGTCGGTCGAGCTGCCGTCGAGCACGCGCTCCACCCACTGCCGACGCAATCCGACCCGGCTGTCGACCCAGCGGGCGCGTTCCTCGTCGTAGGTGTGCGTGACGGCCTCGCACACCCGATCGACGTAGCGAGCCGATCGATTCACCAGATGCACGATCGCGACGCCGCTGTCCGGTCCCGCGGATCGCAGGACGTGCTCCATGGCCACGTCCAGCAGCCGGGTGTGCCCGATCCGGTAGGCCCGGATCAGGGCGGCCAGCGGTACATCGCGCTGGGCGAGCAACCGCGCGTAGGCCAGCGCGCTCGGCGGCGGTTGCCCCGGCTCGTCGGCGTCGGCGCTGCCGAGGAACTGCATGACCGCGACGATGTTCTCGGTGATGCTGGCTTCCAGCAGCGTGCGCATGCGCGCGTCCCGATCGAGGGCGCTGATCTGGGACCGGGTGGCCGCGGTCAGGTCGAGCGCGAATTCCGCACGGCGGTCCATGATCTCGCGCGTCAGCGCGGGCAGTATTTCCGACAGGTGCTCGCCCAATCAGTCGTTCCCCTCTGTTGGTCGCACGACTCCGCGCGCCGGTGATATCGGGTTCCGAAGTCACCGTCGGTCCTCTTTCTCGGACGGCTTCCGCCCTGGTGGCGCGGTGCTACCGACGGTATCGCATACTGAGGGTATCAATGCCTTCTGCGGTTGTCCCGGGAAAACAATCGAGACGGTGAATTTCGTGATGGCCGCATATGGCCGGGGCGCTCGACGCGGTCCTAGGGTGGGAACCCGATTCGGACCGAGCCGGTCAGGAGAACGGTGAAGACCATTGACTCAGCGGAGCTGCGCGCCAGCTGGCGCGTCGTGCTGGCGGCGGTCCGCACGGGCGCCGAGGCGTTCGTCATCCTGCGCCACGGACGTCCCGAGGCGGTGCTGCTGTCGGCGGCGCAATGGCTGACGGGCTGCGTCAATGTGCCGGTGGCGGAGGTCGATCGGCGTGCCCGGGCCGCCTCGGATGTGCGCAGCGGGCTGCGGGCCGTTCGCACCGCCGCGCACGCGTCCGGACAGCACACACTCATCCAGAAGCAGTACGGTCCCTTGTTCAAGGACGGTTCGGCCGCCCATGTCGAAGCGGTGATCGCGCCGTACGACTGGGTGCGGCGGTCGCTTCCCGAGCTCGCGGCCGTCAGGACTCCGTCTCCGTGGCGCGCTGTTGTTCCCGGAGCCGGCGTCTGTCGTTGATCCGGCCGACCACCTCGACACAGGCCGGAATCCAGATCGGACTCAGGCCGAGCAGGAAGAGGGGGACGAGAATCCGGATTACCTCGAGCACGGGTCCGCACCCTTCGCGTCGCTGGGAGTGATGCTCAATACGCTAGGTGGGCAACGCTTTTCGTCGTATGGGCGGAGCGCACGAAGTTGACCGTCCGCTCGTGCGGTGCGCACAAGGGAGGTGTGAGGTGACAGCATGTGTACTTATGTGTAGGTACTGAGGTGTAGCCTGACTCGGCGACGAGAGGACTTCCGTGCAAGACGTTCACGCACCGCTGCTCACCGCACTGTCCGACCCGAGCGCACCGGATCTGGCCGCCGCTATCACGATCGGGGCCGACAGGATGTCGCGAGCGGATCTGCTCGCCGCCGCCGCCGCGGTGGCGGACCGGATCCAGGGCGCCGGCCGAGCCGCCTTCACCGCCGCGGCGACGATCGACACCGTCGTCGCCGTCGTCGGATGTCTGCTGGCCGGAGTGACCGCCGTCCCGATCCCCGCCGATGCGGGCATCGGCGAGCGCTCGCACATCCTCGCCGACTCCGCCGCGACCCTCTGGTTGGGGGACGCGCCCGGCGATGTCCGGCTGCCGGTCGTCGCGTTCGACACCCGATCACGCTCCTCGAACGTGCCCCCGGAACCGGCGTCCTCCGCTGTCGCCCTGATCCTTTACACCTCGGGGACAACGGGTTTGCCCAAGGGCGTTCCGATCACCCGCGCCGCGATCGCCGCCTGCCTGGACGGACTCGCGTCGGCGTGGGAATGGACCGCCGCCGATACGCTGGTGCACGGATTGCCGCTGTTCCATATCCACGGCCTGGTGCTGGGCGTCCTCGGCGCGCTGCGCATCGGATCCCCGCTCGTGCACACTGTGCGGCCGACTCCGGAAGCGTATGCGGCAGTGCGTGGTTCGCTGTATTTCGGGGTGCCGACCGTGTGGTCGCGGGTGTGTGAACAGCCGGACGCCGCCCGGGCGCTCGGCTCGGCCCGGCTGCTGGTCTCCGGCAGCGCGCCACTGCCGGCCGCGGTCTTCGCGCGGCTGGCCGAGCTGACCGGTTCCGCGCCGGTGGAACGGTACGGGATGACCGAAACCCTGATCACGGTCAGCGCCTGTTCCGGCGGCGAACGCAGACCCGGATGGGTGGGCTCCCCGCTACCCGGGGTCCGGACCCGGCTGGTCGACACCGAGGGCGATCCCGTTGCGGCGGACGGTGAGACATTGGGTGCGCTCGAGGTGTCGGCCCCGACCGTCTTCGACGGCTATCTCCACCGCCCCGACGCCACGGCGCGATCGTTCACCGCGGACGGCTGGTTCCGGACCGGTGACATCGCCGTCGTGGACTCGGGCGGCTTCCACCGGATCGTCGGCCGGGAGTCGGTGGACCTCATCAAATCCGGCGGATACCGGATCGGGGCGGGCGAGATCGAACAGACGCTGCTGTCCTACCCCGGAATCCGGGAGGCGGCGGTGGTCGGGGAGCCCGATGACGATCTCGGGCAGCGGATCGTCGCCTATGTGGTGGGCGAGGTGCCCGATCGCCGGGACGCCATCGAGTTCGTCGGCAGGACGCTGTCGCGGCACAAGCGCCCCAGGCGCATCGAGATCGTCGACGAACTACCGCGTAATGCGATGGGCAAGGTGCAGAAGAAGCTGCTCGGCGACAACGCTACGGATTCCCGGCGATCCTCACGATGAGCACGTGGTCGGTGAGCCGTCCGAGCGCCTTGGCGCCGAACGGCAGGTGCGGCTCGCGGCTGTCCACCACGCGCGGGTCCGCGATGGTCAGGGTCTTCCCGGCGCGCCGGATCCGGCCGCCTTGTGCCGCAAGCAGATTCGCCACCCATTGGGTCTTCGGTCCGTAGGGCAGTCCGATGGCGATGCGGTCGCCCTGACGGAAGGCGAGAACCGGTGTCGCGTAGAGGTTTCCGGATTTCCGTCCGGTGTGCAGGATGACCGCCCACGGCGGCAGGTAAGGGGACCAGGCGCCCTGGATCCGATTGGTGACGCGCCGGTTGAAACGGGCCAGGGCCCGAGGCAGTGCGCGAGTGGCGGTGGCCGGGGTGGGGGAGTTCGACACGATTCTCTCGCTTCTACGAACCGCTGGTATGAGATACCGACGGTAGCAGACGTCAGGGTGTCGCGCCGGCGATCGGCTCGTCGAAATCGATGGCCGCCCCGGCGGCGGCCGCGGCGATCTCGATGATCGCGCGCACCGCCGGTTCGACACGGCTCACGAACTCCTGCGCCGACCCGGCGAGCTGGGTCGGCCGCGCCCACCAATCGGCGGCGCCTTCGACACTGCCCACGACCATGGACGCGTACAGGTCCGCGTCGATTTCGGTTGTGGCGCCAGATGATTCGATGAGATAGGTGATCAGGCCGGCGACCTCGGTGCGGATCGCCTGCCAGTTCTCGAGCGCCTTCACCCCGGGGTTCTCCGCACCCAGGAACAGGAACCTCGCGATATTCGGATGTTCCACGATCAAGGTCGCGTAGCCGGTCAGTGCGGCGTGCAGTACACCCGCCGGGCTGTCGGCCGGCCGCCGCCGGGCCTCGGTCAGGCCGCGCACGATGTCCTGCTTGGCGCGATCGGCGATGGCCACCGCCAATTCGGACTTGTCGGTGAAGAAACGGTAGAGGGTCGGCTTGGGCACCTTCGCCTCCGCCGCGATGGCGCGCATGCTGGCCTGCGGGCCCTCGGCCTCGATGGCGCGGATCGCCGCCTCGACCAGTTTGCGACGCATCTCCGCCCGATGTTCGGCCCATCGTTCGGTCCGGGCGTCGCCCACGAGCTCACCTCTCCGACTGTCGCCGCTCCGGCCGATCGGCGCCAATTCGCCTATCGACCTGCGATGTTAGCAGGATTCGCGACGCCTTCCCGACAGCCGGTCGTCAACAGGCGAGTGGATCGCCCTCGCCCCCGGTGGTATCGCGAGCCCAATTGCTCGCGCGGGTGCGACGTCGTGCCGAATGCGCGGTTCGCATGTCCTTGTCATCGCTGAGCGCAATTCTCGAAACAGCTGATTACTGTTCGAATATCAATAGGATTCGGTACTTCGCATCTGAAATACGATATGTCCGCGTAGGTTTCGACTCGGCAAATATATTGTTTGTCCCGGCCTTGACCGGATGCGGTGGCCGCGGGCAAAGTGACTGGCGGGCAAGGCTATCGAGGCAGCCTGGATAGTTCAGTTCGTGGCGCGGGTGGAGAGAAGGAATAGACGTGTCGTATGCGGGTGCCGGATGGCTGGAGCCGATCGCGGCGTCGACCGAACGATTCGTCGCGACGGTCGAGCGGCTCGCCGACGATCAGGTTCGCGCCGAGACGCTGATCCCGCCGTGGACGCGAGGACATGTGATCACCCATATCTGCCGGGCGGGCGACAGTTTGATGCGGCTGTTGAGTTGGGCCCGTACCGGAATCGAGGTCCCGCAATATCCGAGTATGGAGGCGCGGGCCGCCGAAATCGAGGCGGGTGCGGAACGTTCGGTCGCTGAGCTGGTGGCGGACCTGGCCGACAACAGTGTTCGGTTCGCCGACGCGGTGCGCGCTCTGCCGGAGGAAGGGTGGCGGCGCTCGGTCCGGACGCGCACCGGAGAGTCGCGAACGGCGGAGACCTTGATCCCGATGCGACTGCGCGAGTTGGAGATCCATCATGTCGATCTCGACGCGGGGTATGCCTTCTCGGATATTCCCGTCGCCGCGGCTCGATGGATTCTCGACGACATCGCCGACGCCCTCGATCGGCGCGGCGCGGACTGTCCCGCGCTGCGATTGCGGGCGACCGACAGTGGGTTCGCTCGCGATCCCGGCACCCCGGAGACCCGCGACCGGATCGGCGTCATCGGCACCCAGGCCGACCTGCTCGCCTGGCTCAGCGGCCGCGTGCCCGCTGCGAACACCGATCTGGCGGCCGACGGCGCCGACACGGTTCCGGTCGCACCGGTCTGGATCTGACCGGGATCAGTAATCGAGCGCGTGCTCCGGTTGGCAGACGTCGAGCGGGGAGGGCAGGTAGCGCACGATCGCGTCGAGCAGGGGTGCGGTGTCGTTGCTCCGGGGTGCGGCGCTGCACAGGACCGGGACCACGTCGCCGAGGCGGGTGAGTGAGCGGATGCGGTGGTGCAGCCGGTCGGGGGTGATCTCGCTCGGAGCCGCGTCCGCGGCGTCCTCGGTCAGGGTGCGGACCAGTGCGCGGTAGCCGTGTTCGGCGGATTGCCAATGCGGGCCGTAGATTTCGGCGGCCAGGGGTTCCAGGGCCCACACCCCCGGCAGGTCGATGACGCCTTCGAAGGCGGGTCCGGTCCCCATCGGGAGCTGGAGGGTCAGCGGGACGGCTCCCCGGGTGTCGGCGATGGTGCGTAGGCAGCGGGGGAAGTTGGCGGCCGGGTGGTCGAGCGAGGTCACCAGGCAGAGCCGGGCGACCTGGTGGTCGTCGGCGATCTGGAGGATCGTCTCGAGCCGGGGCGCGTTGGTTTCGGCGGCGTCGACGACGGCGATGACGCTGTCGGCGACGCGGATGGCGCGTTGCAGGATCGGGATGGGGGCGTGGCTGGAGACCTCGGCCAGGCGGATCGTGTGATCGGCGCGGTCGGCGGACCAGCGCAGCTCGGGGCCGGGGTGGGCGGAGCCGTGCAGACGGTGCAGCAGTCGGGTGGTGCCGGCGGGGTCGCCGATGAGCGTCACGTTGCGGATCGACTGCGGGTCAATAGCTTTGGTGGCCATCGCGGTGGGTTACTCCTCAATCCGAGGGTTCACCGTACCTCCGCGGGTGGATCGCGCGTGGGGAATTCGCCCCCAAAGTAGAACGTGTTCCTATACCGTCGGGCTTGTGCAGAAAGAACAACGCCCCGCCGTGGCCGACTGGTTCACTGCGGATGACGGTGTGGCGCGGCTGCGCGGCAGCCGCTGCAAGGAGTGCGGCACACCGTATTTCCCGAAGAACACCCTCGCCTGCCGGAACCCCCGGTGCGCGGGCCCGAAAGATGGCTCCGAGCTGGAGGATTACCTCTTCTCCACGCGTGGCCGGATCTGGTCGTACGCGGATGCCCGGTACAAGCCGCCCGCCCCGTATGTCTCGGGTGACCCGTTCGAGCCGTACGTGATCGCGGCCGTCGAGCTCGAGGTCGAGAAGATGGTCATTCTCGGACAGGTGGTGCGCGGGTTCACCGTCGACGACCTGGCCGTGGGCATGCCCGTCGAACTCGCCGTCGGCACCCTGTACGAGGACGACGAGGCGGAGCACACGGTGTGGAAGTGGAGGCCGGTCAATGACTGACACGAATCGCGATATCGCCGTCCTCGGCGCGGGTATGCACCCGTGGGGCAAGTGGGGACGCAACTTCGTCGAATACGGACTGGTCGCCGCCCGCGCCGCGCTCGCCGACGCTGGAATCGAGCATGAGGACGTCGGCTACATCGCCGGCGCCGACACCATCCGCAACGGCTACCCGGGCTTCGTCGCGGGCGCGACCTTCGCCCAGGCGCTGGGCTGGTCGGGTGCGCGTATCTCGAGCAGCTACGCCGCCTGCGCCTCCGGTGCGCAGGCCATCGCCAACGCGCGCGCCCAGATCCTGGCCGGGCTCACCGACGTGGCGTTGGTGATCGGCGCCGACACCACCCCGAAGGGCTTCTTCCAGCCGGTCGGCGGCGAACGCCGCGACGACCCGGACTGGCTGCGCTTCCACCTGCTCGGCGCGACCAACCCGATCTACTTCGCGCTGTACGCCCGCCGCCGCATGGCGTTGCACGGCGCCACGCTCGACGACTTCGCTGCGGTCAAGGTGAAGAACGCCCGCCACGGCCTGAACAACCCGTACGCGCGCTACCGCAAGGAGGTGTCGGTCGAGGAGATCGCCGCCTCGGCCATTGTCTCGGATCCGCTGCGGCTGCTGGACATCTGCGCCACCAGCGACGGCGGCGCGGCCCTGGTGCTGACCTCGATGGACTACGCGCGCAAGCACGGCATCGCCGACCCGGTCCGGATCAGCGCCCTGTCGACGGTCACCCCGGTCTTCCCGAAGACCGTGCTCGACCTGCCGGACTTCGCGACCGACTCGGCCCTGGCCGTCGAGGCGCCGCCGCACACCTTCCGGTCCTCCCTCGCGCTCGCCGCGTACGAGGAGGCCGGTATCGGCCCCGAGGACCTGTCGCTCGCGGAGGTCTACGACCTGTCCACCGCCCTGGAGCTGGACTGGTACGAGGACATCGGGCTGTGTGAGGTCGGCGGTGCGGAGGCGCTGCTGCGCAGCGGCGCGACCACATTGGGCGGCCGCGTCCCGGTGAACCCCAGCGGCGGTCTGGCCTGCTTCGGCGAGGCCATTCCCGCCCAGGCCATCGCCCAGATCTGCGAGCTCACCTGGCAGCTGCGCGGGCAGGCCGACGGCCGTCAGGTGGAGAACGCCCGCGCCGGAATCGCGGTGAACCAGGGCCTGTTCGGCCACGGTTCGGCAACCATCGTGACTCGATGATTCACGTTGCGGCGCTGCGGTATCGGAGCTGATCCGATTTCGTAGTCCCGAATGGAACGGCCCGCCGGTAGGTACCGGCGGGCCGTTTTCGTGTCGCTGGCGATCTATTCGCTAATCGGGAGAATTTCGATCCGGGTTCGAGATCCGTTGTGGCACGGATACCAAACGGTCCAAAACACTCATCTGAATAACGGATATTTCATATGCTCTGGCCCGCGGAGTGGGGGACTACTGCACCCGCTTCGGCAACCTGGATAAGAGGGACAGTTTATGAAACGAACGATTCTTGTGGGCATCGCGTCCTGTGCTCTGCTCGGGGCGGGCGTCGGAACCGCTGCGGCGGACGGGATTCCGCTGACCCCGGCCGCTCCGGTGGACCTGCCCGTCACGTCCGGTTCGGCCTCGGAGCTGGGCAATATGGTGGGCGCGGGGTCGGTGGGCCTCACCGCCCTGGGCGCGGGCCTGGGCAGCGCGTTCGGCGGCGGATACGCCAACGGGGTGATCAGCACCCTGTCCGCCGGACTGTCCTCGCAGTAGCGAGGCGGCGGCGGTCGCGGGGCGCGACCCGTCCGGCGGCCGCCGCGTGTGGTGATGCTCGCACCCCTCCCGAACGCGACGTGGATCTCACATGCGGGTAGCCGAGGATTGTGCGACTTCGGGGCTGGATAGCATCGTCAGCACGTGCAGATCTAGGAAACCCCGAGGACTTGTGTTGACTACCGACCATCTTGACCGCTGGAACGCTCACGAGGCTGCGGCGGAGGCGATGATTCCGATCATCGGCAGCTTGTATCGGGACAAGGGGGTGACGATTCTGCTGCACAGCCGGTCCCTGGTGAACAAGTCGGTGATCAGCATCCTGCGAACCCACCGGTTCGCGCGGCAGATCGAGGGCGAGGAACTGTCGATCGACGAGACGCTGCCCTTCCTGGAGGCGCTGCGCACGCTCGACCTGGGCCCCAGCAAGATCGACCTGGGCCGGCTGGTGATGGCCTACCGCGCCGACCAGCGCGGCCTGTCGGTCCCCGAGTTCACCGCCGACGTGCTCGCCGACGTCACCGGCGACAACAAGGCCGAGGCGCAGGGCCCGCGCGATGTCGTGCTGTACGGCTTCGGCCGCATCGGCCGGCTGGTGTCGCGGCTGCTCATCGAGAAGGTCGGTTCCGGCAACGGCCTGGTGCTGCGGGCCGTCGTGGTCCGCAAGGGCGGCGAGGACGACCTGGTCAAGCGGGCATCGCTGCTGCGCCGCGACTCGGTGCACGGCCAGTTCAACGGCACCATCAAGGTCGACGCCGAGAACAACACGATCATCGCCAACGGCAATGCCATCAAGTTCATCTACAGCAATGACCCGACCTCGATCGACTACACCGAGTACGGGATCGACAACGCGATCCTGATCGACAACACCGGTAAGTGGCGGGACCGCGCGGGCCTGGAACAGCACCTGCGCCCGGGCATCTCGAAGGTCGTGCTGACCGCGCCCGGCAAGGGTGACGTCCCCAATATCGTGCACGGCGTCAACCATCGTGAGCTGGACCTGTCGCAGACGATCTACTCGTGCGCGTCCTGCACCACCAACGCGATCGTCCCGCCGCTCAAGGCGATGGAGGACGAGTTCGGCATCGTGCGCGGCCACGTGGAGACCGTCCACTCGTTCACCAATGACCAGAACCTGCTGGACAACTACCACAGCTCCGACCGCCGCGGCCGTTCCGCGCCGTTCAACCTGGTGCTGACCGAGACCGGCGCGCAGTCCGCGGTCAAGAAGGCCATGCCGGACTTCTCGGCCAAGATCACCGGCAGCTCGATTCGCGTTCCCACCCCGGATGTCTCGGTGGCGATCCTGAACTTGCAGCTGAAGCGGGCGACCTCCAAGGACGAGGTGCTCGAGTACCTGCGTGAGATGTCGCTGTCGGGTCCGTTGAGCCGCAACCTCGATTTCACCGCGGCCACCGATGTGGTCTCGAGTGACTTCATCGGCTCGCGCGCGGCCTCGATCGTGGACGCCAACGCCACCATCGTCGACGGCGACACCGCGATCCTCTACCTCTGGTACGACAACGAGTTCGGCTACTCCTGCCAGGTCGTGCGGACCGTGCAGTACATCTCGGGCATCGAGTACCCGACCTACCCGCGCGTGGGCGCGGAGAGCGTCGCGGTCGCGGCGGGCTAGTCCCCGGATGTGACGAAGGGCCCCGGCGGTGTGACCGCCGGGGCCCTTCGCTGGGTGTCGACTAGCTGGCCGGTGTGACCGGCTGCCAGCACACCACGCGGGCGGGCTGCGGGGTCACGGTCGCGCCGGCGGGGATGGCGCACTGGTTGGTGTCGGTGGTGCCGTCGAAGCGGCCGCCGATCTGCACGGTGATGGCGGTGCCGTTCTTGGCCGCGCAGTCGATGGGCGCGATCTGGTTGACGTCGGGCTGCATGCTGTAGCAGCTGCCCACCTTGACGTTGGGGGCGAAGCACAGCGAGCTGTTGCCGTTGGTGAGCACGAAGTAGCCCGCGTCGCGCAGCTTGCCGTCGGGGCAGGTGGCGCCGTTCTTCACCGAGGCGGCCAGTTCGTAGACCGCGGAGTTGTCCTCGCAGGCGGTCGGCTTGATCTTGCCGATCTGAGCGCCGCGGTAGTCGGTCGCGGTGACGCAATTGCCCACGGCCAGTTCGGGATCCTTGGCCGAGATGGCGCCGGACTTGGTGAGGCCCGCGACCAGGCCGAGCGCCAGGATCAGGATGCCGGCGACCGCGACGATGGTGCCCGTGTGCTTGGGCAGGCCCGAGGACGCGGCCTGGGCGGGCGTGCCGCCCTCGCCCGCCGCGACGGCGGGGGTCGCCTTCGACCGGTTGCGCAGTACGAGCCCCACGATGACCAGGACCACGCCGGCCGCTGGGATCAGGAGGCTGCCGGCGGAGAAGCCGGAGGAGTCGGCCGAATCTCCGGCCGCAAGGATCGCGGTCGACCCGATTTGCCCAATGAACACTGTGTTTCAACCCTTCCGGTCCGGTGACGGACTCGGCAGGAAAGTACCTCGAGTGGGGTACCGGCCGGGCTGTTTTTAAATGAACTTGTTTCCGATTTTTTCGGAGTGCGCTCACTGATGTGACTCGCGCCTGACCCGGGTGCCCGGGGTGCTGGGTCCTTCGGATTCGAGGGGGCGGCCACTGTCGGGCGCGGTCGATTCCGACGCACGGATCCTGCGCTACTGGAGCCGGACCGGAGAAGTGATGGGCGCCTTGACGACCGGCGCCGAGCAGCAATGGCTGCACGGCGCGTTGGAACGATCGGTGGGTGGTGGGCCGGGCTAGCGGGTCCGGCCCACCGGAACCGCTAGGGGATCAGTGCGTTTCGCCCGCGGTCTCGGCCAGCCAGTTGCGCAGCCAGACGGTCGCGGTGGTGCCGTTGCTGTCGACGACATAGCGCGGATACGACTGGTGCACGCCCGAGTCCAGGAAGTCCTGGACCTGCTTGAGCCACTGCTCACTCGCCGGGTTGTCGCCCGGGGCGTTGAGGATGGCGGTGCCGCCCTGGACCAAAGCCTCGGCCAGGATGGATTGGAACGTCAGCACATAGCTGGGGATCTGCACGGGGTCCTGGGCGGTGAGCTGGGTGAGCAGCCCGGCCGAGCGGCCCGCCAGATCATCGGTGGGGACCGAGCAGTACAGGTCGCCCGCGGCGCAGAAGGTGCGCACCCGCGGGCTGAGCCAGCCGAAGCCGCCCGCCCGGGCGCCGCCGGCTCCGGTGCCCGCCACCGACGGACCGATCAGGGCGTCGGTGGGGGAGCGGC